>JBCDIR010000129.1:0-6767 GCA_038748735.1 Bacteroidota bacterium
ACAGCAGGGCCGCTACCGTAGCAATGCCCAAAAATTCCGATAAGGGAGAAGCTAAATCCCGTCGCCGTAGCAAGCGGGTGAGGAGGTTGCGGTAGTCGTTATTGATGGTTTTGAACTTACTCCGTTGGTAGTCTTCCGCCGCGAACCCCTTAATGATGCGCAAACCACCGAGTCCTTCCTCTACCTGGCTCAGTAGTTCGCCCAGGCGATCCTGCACGGCAGTGGACGTTCGTTTGAGTTGCTTACCCAAGCCACCAATCACTACACCCGTAAACAGAATGAGTAAAAACACAAAAACCGTCAAACCCGGACTGACGTAGATCATGAAACTCAGCGCCCCAATGATGACGAGCGGCTCGCGGAAGATCGCTTCCAAGACGTTGAGAATGCTAAATTCCACCTCCTGCACATCCGCCGTCATACGGGACAATAGGTCACCTTTTTTCTCTTCACCGAAAAAAGATAACGGTAACAACAACATTTGATCAAACATCTGCCGCCGCAGGTCGCGGATGATGCCGTTGCGCACCGGCGCCATGAAAAAGAGCGCTAGGTAGCGAAAGACATTACGTAGTAAATACACCGCCACGATCATAACGCACACGTAGGCCAGCGCCCCGTCTTTTCCTTGCTCGGCAATGAGTTCTGAAAACTGAAAATCCAAGTAAGCCGCCGCATTGCTCAAACGGAATCCACCTTCGGGTGCCTCTACTACCGATTCTTCTTGTTCAAAAAGAATACGGAAAAACGGAATCAGCAGCGGGATACTCACCACGGTAAAAATGGCCATCAGGATGTTACTCACGATGGCGGCTGACAACAGTGGTTTGTAGTGGCGGAGGTAGCGCAGCAAGCGCCAAAAACTCTTCATGCTGCAAAAATAGACCTTATTAATGACCTAGTCACTAGCGTGAGCTAGGAGTGACGATTTTTTACGTTAAGTCCCTTGTTTAGCTTGTAATTAATCCGATATATCATCGGCCTAATTCCTTCACTAAAAAAGGGACAAAAAATCGTTACCGTAGAACCAAGTAATTGACAATGGATTAATAGGGTGAGGAAAAATAAAATTTATGTTTTTTTGGAAAAAATAATGCTGCTTACCCAAGTTGTTGGCCTATTCGGTAAATTGGAGCATGAAATTCATTCGTCCTACGGTGGGTATGGAATATTTTCGGGTGCGCGGAACGGGCGATAGCCGCCTAGAAGCCCTCAGTGATGGGGTATTTGCCCTAGCCATTGCTATGCTCCTAGTGTCGACCTCGGTGCCGACTAATTTTGCGGAGTTGCAACGCTTCGTAAGCGATATCGTACCCTTCGGGATTTGTAGCGTTTTCTTGTTTTGGATTTGGCGCGAGCACGTCCGCTTTTTTCAGCGCTACGGCCTGACGGAGGACCAGCGTGTTATGCGCCTATCTTTTGCGTTGACCATGCTGGTGCCCTTCTTTATCTACGCGCTCAAATTCTTGATGGGTTGGCTGGTGGGCATGACTGTCGGTTTGGTAAAATTAGCGCTTGGTCACCCACCCGCACCTATTTTCACGCCACTGATGGAGCAAGTCCCCATGCGGGAGGTTCCCGTGCTAATGATGATTTACTCG
This sequence comes from Bacteroidota bacterium, assembly GCA_038748735.1. Classification (GTDB taxonomy): domain Bacteria; phylum Bacteroidota; class Bacteroidia; order Chitinophagales; family Saprospiraceae; genus Lewinella. The sequence continues at coordinate 1,602 of JBCDIR010000129.1, forward strand.
CTGGGCTTCCTCAGTATTTTCACCTTGTTCTACGTGATGTACCGCCACGCTATGCGCCACGCGGATGAGCTGGCATTGAGCCAGCAGGAGCGCTTCGAGACCCTACACACGCAGCGGCAGCATCTGCTGTTAATCGGCACGGCGGCTTGCTCTATTCTCATCGCTTTTGTGGGTTACCTGACGGCATGGCCCTGGGCCAGTTTCATTGCGGGCTTCATTTACAACGGTATCGCGGTGGGGAGTGTCTGGCTGGGAAAGTGGCGGCTGCGGGAGTTGGCGAAGATGGGAGGAAACTAAATTGTCATTAAAGCTATTCGGATAGGTCTGGCAGGTCTGTTATTAGACTTGTTCTGCGGGTTCTGAATGAGCGAGAGGGTAGCGAATTTTATTCTGAATAAGGAAAAAAACGTAGGCGATACCTAAGCATCAGCGAGGCTTTTTAACGAAATGCAGGATAAAATTTCGCCACTCGCAGCCATTTGAGGGCTTGCAGAACAAGTCTATTAATTTCAGCGCTTTTAGTAGAACCTTATTTTGCGCTGGATAACGATCGCTACGGTGGAGTGGCGGATTGGCAAGTATTCAGTAGTTTACTTGGCTTTGTGCTTTTGACTTGGCCTTGGTTCTACAAATTAGAGCAAAATCGGCCAGTCAGTTTTTTTCTGTATCCAAAGCGGTGGACTATACATTTCCTCAAGGCTTTCCTGTTCATGGGAATAATAGTGGTAGGGATTTTTGCAATTGAAGCGATAAGTGAAAAATTTGCTAGTGAATGGGTTGTCTATCAAATTGGAAATGATGATGCTTTAGTAATTGGCAAAGTAGTTGCTTACACTAAAATCAAAAGAAGTGGTAGGTATCGTCCCTACTTTCAGCACCTAGCAATTGTTCAGTACGTGATCGATGGTAAAGCTTACCACCTCAAACAGGAAATGAATACTGAAAACCAGTTTAGTCTGGGAAAAACCTTCCGCATAAAATACGCCGTGCAGCAGCCGGAAATAGCCTTGGTACTTGATTGAATGCTTACAAAAAAACAACTTAGTAAAAGTGTATTTGAAAACATAAAACTAGTCTAAAGTAGAATTATGCAGAGCTAATGCCGGAAAATCTCCGCGCAACTCCGCGCATTCTCCGTGTTCTCTGCGTCACCCGAAGCCCTAAGGCAAAAAAAACGATTACCATTTCTATCCCAAAGCAATAAAAGGTAAACGCGCATTCTCATAATTATCGCAGCAAAACAAAACCAACATGAAGTATCTAACCTTAGCACTCGTATTATTGGGCCTGAGCAGTTGTGGCTCCGCATCTTTTGAAGACCAAATCCGCAACGATATTGCCGCCAGAATCCCCACGGGTATTTGCCCTGAGTTTCCGAAAGGAACGGTGGTTTCCAATATCCAAGTTGGAGAAATCGTAGACATTGGCCTCGGTGGAATGACGGATGTCTCTTACGAATTCGACTACGACATCAATGGCAAAAAAGGACACAAATCTTCCGCACTCTTGTACATAAAAGAAGGGAGTTCTTACAAACTCGCCTCAATGGGCGGCGACTGTAATTACGAAATGAAGTAAATGAGGTACTTTGCTGAATGGATTTAAACATGACCCTCCCCACCTGGCAATCCAAAGGCGAATACTTTTCCTACCAGGGGCACCAAATTTTCACGCTAGAAGAAGGTACGGGCAGAGTATTACTCCTCATCCACAGCTTCCCCACCGCCTCCTGGGACTGGTGGCAGATGTGGCCGACGCTAAGCGACAAGTACCGCGTCATTGCATTGGACATGCTCGGTTTTGGCTTTTCGGATAAACCGCGTAAGCATGCGTATAGTATCCTGGAACAGGCGGACATTATAGAGGCGCTACAGCGCAATAAAGGCGTTGAAAAAGTTCACCTCCTCTCTCATGACTACGGCGATACCGTGGCGCAAGAATTACTGGCGCGGCACGACGAGGGAAGTACACTGAACGGCTGGCATAAATAACTCCGAAAATGAATTTATTCACTACCTGCAACGCGTGCCGACAACAATTTTCCATAAAATCTAGCGCCGATACACGTCCTGAGTTAGAGCGAGAAAAAGGACTCTATTTTTCTGTTAAGTGTCCTCACTGTGGCAGACATCAGAAAAAACACGTCAATGACGTACGTGCTAGGGCAAGTGTGATCATCATAGTCGGTGGTCTGGTCATTGGGTTAGCAGTAACAATCGGATTGTTTTTGATTTACCAAGACTACATCGTTTTATTGCTGTTGAGTCTACCGATCCTTATTTGGCGGCAGCATTCTGAACGTATTAGTGTATTCAATCAGTATACGATGGGAAGATAGTGGTTTATTCCTTCCCCACCTTTTAAACATGAGTAAGTCACAAATTACGTCTTGCTCAACGGGCGTTGAACATTAGACACCCAAGCGGGTTTTGCTAGCATAAACAATTCACTGGTTACTTATGCTGCGTTTTCGCGTTCCTATCATTTGCCTGTTTGCGGTTCTGGCTTTGGCCAGTGGTTATTTTGCTACGCAATTGAAGTTCAGTTTTGACTTCGAGCAGTTTTTCCCGCAGGGTGATGAAGACCTCGTTTTTTTTCGGGATTTTATTGAAAACTTCGAGGCCGACGACAATTTTATGCTCGTGGCGCTAGCGCGAGAAGAAGGTGTTTTCGACAGCGTTTTCCTAGAAAAAGCGCACGATTTTTCCCTGGCTGTGCGTAACGTTCCCCACGTGGAGGAGAGTCAGTCGCTGACGAAATTCAGCTATCCCATCAAAACGCCTTTTGCCGTTACCAGCATTCCCGTCATTCACCGCGATGACCCCAGCCGTTACGCGGCGGATAAGGAACGTATCCTGGCCGACTCGCGTTTCGTGTACAACTTCATCAACGAAGACGCCACGGCCCTGATGGTCTACCTGAAGACCAAACCGAGTATGACCCTGCCCGAAAGTGAGGAACACATCAACGAGTTGAATGCGCTCCTGGCCCAGTACGACTTCCCCGCCACGCACTTGATGGGACGACCATTTTTTCAGAAGGAACTGGTCCGCATGCAGAAGCGAGAAATACTCGTTTCGGCCATCGTCTCTGGCTTTCTGGTGAGTATTGTAATGTTTCTAATTTTTCGACGGCCCTGGGGCATTATCGTATCGCTGGTGTCCATTGCGCTGGGGTTGCTGCTGTTCTTGGGGCTACTGGGGGCCTGGGGCCGCGAACTGAACGCCATCTCTGCCCTCTACCCCGTACTGATGATAATTGTGGGCACTTCGGATGTGATTCACATCATGTCTAAATACATCGACGAACTGCGTAAGGGGCACACGCGGGAGGAAGCAATCACGACGGCCTTTCGAGAAATCGGTATGGCAACCCTCCTCACGTCACTGACTACGGCGGTCGGCTTCGCTACGCTGCTCACCTCCAAGGTGATTCCCATTCGGGACTTCGGTATCAATGCGGCCATCGGCGTATTGGTGGCCTACGTGACGGTCATCTGTTTCACGACGGCGGTCCTGTCTTTTTTCAAAACGGATCAAATTATCAAACTGGGCAAGGGACAAGCCTTCTGGGAAAATATTCTGGACCGTATGTACCGCTTCACGCGTAACCGTCAGCGGGCGATTGTGGCGGGTACCTTCGTGGCGGCGCTGCTGTGTGCTTACGGTATTTCGCAAATTACGACGAATTACAGCATCATCAACAATATGCCGCGCGGAGCGCAATTGACGGAGGATTTCAAATACTTCGAGCGCGAACTGACCAGTTTTCGCCCACTAGAGTTTGCCGTTTTCACCCAGGGCGACTACCGCGCTACGGATTATCCCGTCCTGCAAGAGATGGCCAAACTAGAGGACTACCTCAACAAAACGGACTACGTCAAGGGAGTGGCTTCCGTCACCGCCGTTTACAAGAGTCTCAACCAGATGCACGCCAACAACCGCCCGGACGCCTACCGCCTGCCCGAGACCGAGCAGGAGTACCGCCGCTACCGCCGTTTGGCCGATCAAGTACCGATGCTGGACATCAACGTATTGGTCAACGAAGACCGGAACAAGGCCCGCATCAGCAGCCGGATCGACGATATCGGGGCAGACTCCATCAAAGCCTTCAGCGAGCGGACGGACGCCTGGGTAGCCGCTAATATTGACACCGCCGTCATCCAGGTTCGCCAGACGGGAACGGGGCTTATTATTGACAAAAACGCTCTCTACATCCGCGAGAGTTTACTCTGGGGATTAGGCGTTGCCGTGCTCATCGTCAGCGGGCTGATGGCCCTACTCTTCCGCTCAGGGCGCATGTTGTTCATTTCGATGGTACCCAATATGGTCCCACTGCTCTTGGCCGGTGCGTTACTGGGCTACCTGGGTATCGAATTAGAGGCGGGGGTAAGCATCGTCTTTGCCGTTATTTTCGGTATCGCCGTGGACGATAGTATCCACTTTCTCAGTAAGTTCAAACTCGCCCGCGTCAGGGGCCACAACGTAGAAGAAGCCATTGCGATCACCTTTAAGGAGACGGGCAAAGCCATTATTCTCACCAGTATCATTCTGTTTTTCGGCTTTTTGGTCATGCTGTTCAGTGTCCACCCGCCGAGCGTGACGATCGGGTTACTCATTAGCTTGACATTGATCAGTGCGGTGGCGGCAGATTTGTTGTTGTTGCCACTCTTACTGCGTTGGTTAATAAAAGATTGAGAAAATTAGTTTGGTAACCTTTTGCCGTAATGCGTTACTATAAGAGTAAAGCACACGATTATGGTAAAAACTGCCGAACCCAAAGCGGACTTCCTCCGCTGGTACCAACCACTGCACGATAAGCTCAGCCGCTACTGTAGCAGCCGCGCCTTCGGCGTTATGGACCCCGAAGACCTGATTCAAGAAGCCGTACTAGCCACCCTCAAAAACTGGAACCGCATTCAGCAGCGCGATCACTTGTTGAGCTACATGATTGGTGTGGTCAATAACCTGATTCGTAACCACCGTCGCCGGGCGCCCTTCCGGGGAACCCTAGAAGAATCTCGCCTCGAACTATTACAAAGTCGCCTCGGCGATGCGGAAACGGCGCTGGACGTCCATTTTCTGCTAAAGGCCATCGACCAGCTACCCGCCGCGCATGCCGAAGCCCTGCAACTCTTCCAAGTCAGTGGTTTTTCCGTGCGGGAAA
>JBCDIR010000130.1:0-6739 GCA_038748735.1 Bacteroidota bacterium
AAACCTGAAGATTCCCATCGACAAAATGAAATGCACCCGATTTTTCTCAAAAAGGGATAAGCAAATTGAAAAATACTATTTTAGTGCAAAACGCTGTGTGCAAATTATCAAGAATAACATGATAACTTTTATCAAAAACCAAGAACAACTAGCAACCACTACGCGAAATAACCAAGAAAATGTGCGGATTCAATGGTTACTGTTCTTTCTCCTTATCTCATTGGTAGCTTGCGAAAAACCACCAACCACCTCTCCTCTTTTAGCAGGTTTATCCAAGCTATCTGACCAAGAACTTATTGACCGCGCACGCATGGCCAACTTCCCCGACATCAATACAGTTACCTACCTAAGCACCGATGGCCAAGTCATTTCCAGAGACTCTTTCACGCGCTTAGCTAATTTGGAAGACCTGGCTTTTGATGACTACGCAGATGCCAGCGGAGTGGTAAAAGTAACTGTACTTCGTCCAGCAACGGCAGCGGACAAAATACTAACCGCAAAAATAAACCAGGCCTACGCAGCAGGTCCACCCGTGCCAAGCGTAAGCGTGGATTGTAACGAGGTCAACTTTGTCTTAGATACTATTCTCACCGCCGATCAAGCCATAAGAAAGCAAGAAGTTGACTTTGACAGGGTAATAGACGCCCGTAATATAGCAACTGTTCTAGCCATCATCGAAAACTGTGGTATGCCAACGGAGAATAGGCAATTGGAGATCGTTTGGCTAGTTATTCAACACGCTGGCTCAAAGTTTCAGAAAAAGTACGTTGGCGCGTTCGAGGCCGCGGTCCAAACAGCTAAATTCGATCTTCGTAACGTACTCATGATGAAGGATCGCATACTGATGTCAGAAGGACGTCCGCAGGTGTACGGAACACAACTCTCTGGAGACGGAAAGGGGGGATATAAGTTGTACGACACGGTCGAACCGGAGCTACTGAACCAGCGGCGCAAAGCCGTAGGTTTTCAACCCATTGAGGATTACCTACTCCGATGGGGGGTTCTGTTTGACATTCCGCAAAGGGAAAAATAAAAAAATAGAAATAAATTCTTTTACTGCGCTCTACATGGCCAATTGTAAAATGAATCTAATTATTCAAATATGAGACTCATTATTTTATTCTTAATCATAGGTTTAGCCTCAATCCAGATGGCTTTTTCGCAAACCATTATAACCCCAAGCTCCCCATCTACTACTGGAAGCTTCGGTTACAATATTGCTGTACATCATACTAATATGGCGGTAGGCTCCGGATCAGGACAAGTCTTCATACTAAGTGAGAGTAACGGTCTGTGGGAAGAGGAAGCCGTATTGAGTGCGCCAAATGACGATATTTACGATTGCTTTGGCTGTGTCGTCAACATTTGGGACAACTGGGTGTCAGTCGGCGTACCCGGGGATGACGCCAACGGCGAACTAGCAGGCCGGATAGACATGTACGAGCGAATGGATGGTCAATGGCTATACCGACAAAGTCTGACGCCACAAGACCCGATAGATTATCACCACTTTGGGTCGTGGATAACAATACTAGACAACTCTCTACTAATCGGAGCTACAGGAGACGATAATGAGGGAATTAATTCCAGCGGAGCGGCATACGTCTTCGAGCGAACTGACATGGAATGGACTCAGACAGCCAAATTGGTTCCCAGTGAACCCGTCGCTCAGGGCAGTTTTGGTCAAGGTGTAGCTTTAGCAGGCGACTATGCCTTCGTAGGAGATACCCGCGCTCGGAACGAAGCAGGAGTAAAAACAGGTGCGGTATACGTATTTCAGCACAATAACGGTCAGTGGACCCAACAGGCTAAACTAACACCCAGTGACGGGCAAGCGAGTGATGGCTTCGGGTGGGTTAAGGCTATTAGTGACAATTATCTTACAGTCGGCGCTTCACAAGCACCAGGTAATAACGAATACTATAAGGGGGCCGTCTACATTTTTACCCGTGAGGGAAATACTTGGACCGAACAGCAAAAAATCATTACCCCTGACGGAGATAATATTGACAAATTCTTGCGTGATTACAGTTTTTCGGGAAACTATTTAGCTCTAGCTAGCGCCAGCGGGGTAAACGAAGCACCGGTCTATTTATTCCGACGTAATGGGTCCATTTGGGAGGAGGTTCAAGTATTCACTAGCTCGCAACCAGAAAACGAGCGCTACGGGCACGAGGTTTATTTAACAAACGACTACCTATTTGTCGGAGCCATGCACCATCGGGTAGCCATAGAGGAGGACACCATACTAGCCGGCGGCGTATACATCTACGATCTCGACGAAATAGTCAATACCGCTACCCCCACCCAAGTAACCTTCCAGCTTTTCCCCAATCCTACCCACGAATGGCTAACCATCACTGCTGAACGAGCCCTGATAGAAAACCTCCAAATTTTCGACGCCAACGGGCGGCTAGTGCGTACGCTCTTGGCAGAGAGCGCTGGTACGAAGCAGCAATGTACCGTAGATTTGGCTATACTGCCATCAGGTCTGTACGTGTTGCGTGGTACTGTGGCCGGAAAAACAGTGACGCGGCAATTCATTAAGGAGTAATCGAAACTTTTCACCCCCTGCCGGCTGTATAACCATCGTGAATTTTCGTGCTACCGAAAATCCACGATGAGTTAGCTTAAAAAGCTACCTTTGCGCCCATTATCTGATCTGATTCCGTTCTTTAATGTCCGATTTCAACTCGCTGGGCCTGTCTCAGCCACTTCTAGATGCCCTCCGCGAGTTGGGTTTCGTGCAGCCGACTGCCATTCAGGCCGAAGCTATTCCTTACCTGCTGGCGGGCGAGCGCGACCTCATTGGCTTGGCGCAAACGGGTACGGGTAAGACGGCCGCCTTCGGTTTACCGCTGCTCCAACAAACGACTGCCGAGGTATTGTTACCACAGGGTTTAGTACTTGCCCCGACGCGGGAATTGTGCATGCAAATCACCAAGGAACTCCAGTCTTTTGCCGTTTTTCGGCCTTTGCTGAACCTTACCCCCGTCTACGGCGGGGCCGACATTCGTACACAGATGCGTTCCCTGAAAAAAGGTAGCCAGTTGGTCGTGGCTACGCCGGGCCGTCTGCGGGATTTAATCCGCCGAGGAGCTATTGACCTGACGAGTATCAAGGTAGTCGTACTGGACGAAGCGGATGAGATGCTCAATATGGGTTTCAAGGAAGAAATTGACGATATTTTTTCGCACGTACCAACGGAGCGCCGCGTGTGGCTATTCTCCGCAACGATGCCACCAGCCGTGAATCGCTTGTGCAAAGACTATCTGCAAGACCCACACGAAATCAAGGTCGGCAGCACTACACGGACCAACACCAATATCGAGCACCAACTCATCTACGTACGCCCGCGCGAACGCCAGGAAGTACTGCGGCGTTTCCTCGACGCGGACCCCGATTTGTACGGCCTCGTCTTCTGCCGCACCCGCGCCGAAACGCAAAACCTCTGTGACGACCTCCAACGCGACGGCCACGCAGCGGATGTCCTCAACGGTGATCTTTCCCAAGCCCAGCGGGACCGCGCCATGGCCCGTTTTCGGGATAAGCGGGTCCGGATACTGATCGCTACCGACGTAGCCGCCCGCGGCCTCGATGTGCAGGGGATTACTCACGTTTTCCACCTCAATATTCCGGACGAAACGGCCTTCTACAACCACCGCTCGGGCCGTACGGGACGCGCGGGAGAGAAAGGCATTTCCATCCTCCTAGCCCACCCCAACGATCGCTACAAAGTCCGGCGTATCGACAAGCAGCTACAGCTCAATTTCACGGAAGTGGAGCCCCCGAGTGCCCTGCAACTCTTGGAGCAACGCCTACATCTGACCTTCAGTCGCCTAGCGGGCGTGACGCCCATCCCGCCAATGCAGCAGTTGGTGGACAACGCCGCCCTTGCGCTCGCAGAGGTCAGTCGTGAGGAGTTGATTCAGCGCCTAGCTGCGCGCGAAATGCTCCATTTGCCCTCCGCCTACCAGCGCGAGGTAATGCGCGAATTGATCCACGGCAAATCGGCTAAACCCGAGAAGAGCAAGGACAGTCGCCCCGGAAAATTCCAGCGTCTGTTCCTCAATGTCGGTAAAAAAGAAGTGGCCGACGTGCGTGACTTTGTGGACTTCGTCAGCACCTACGGCGAAATCAGCCCCCGCTCCATCGGCAGCGTTGACCTCCGCGACAAGCACACCTTCTTCGATGTGGATGACAAGCAGGCCCGCGCCCTCGTCAACCGCTTCCGCGACGCCGAATGGGATGGTCGTCCGCTGCGCATGAACTTCGACGACGGCGGCAAAAGCAAAGACAAAAAGGGCAAAAAAGGCGGGCCTAAAACGTTTAAGAAAAAGAAGGATCGGCGGTTTGGGTTTAAGCGGAAGAAGCGGTAGTGGGACCGCTCGGGACGCCTGCGGGGTCCCTCGCTGATGGTAGAAGGTAGAAGGACACGGTCGGGACGCCTGCGGCGTTCCTCCCTTTGGTAGCAGGATCGCCTCTCGGCTCAGCCGAGATCGCTTTTGGTAGAAGGTATAGGGACTCCGTCTCGTCTTCCAAACCGTCACCGTCTATTCGACATGCCATCATCGGAACACCGTACCACCACACTACCGTATCAGTAGCAGGATCGCTCTCTCGGCTCAGCCGAGATCGCTTTACGTATGAGGAAGTAGGATGCCGTCTCGTTTTTTAGTGTTTCAGGGGGCTGCGCCACTTGCAACTAAGGAAAATACGGCCATTTTGACGTTCTATGTGAGCAGCATTCACAGTATAATCGGTTTAGTCCTAAAATAACAACTGTTAAGTTCAACTACTACTGAAACGCGCCAAAGCTGCATTGACCAACCAATCTTTACCAGATGAACAATATACTAGGCCGCTACCTCCTTTGCCTCGGCCTTCTGTCCTAGACAGGAATTGGCACAGCGCAGACCAATGGCGTAAACCAGCCCGTCAAAAACTTTGAGATACTGTGGCAGACCTTTGCAGATCGTTTCGCAAATTTCGAACTCGGCCAGTGAAAACTTTGAAGGCCGTGGCATTTCACCAGATATGGAGATCGTCAATAGTCGGGTGGACTTAAATAAGGACCGTTATCCGGTTCTGCAAGCGGCGATTGATTATCTCCTGAAACGGTAGAAAGACTCGGTCGGCTGATGCCTCCCTTTGGTGAAAATACAAAGGATACCATTTCGCAATTCAGACCATCACCGTCAAACTGCGGGTCCACCTTGAAAAAGCTCAAGCCAATAAAACGGTGAGCTGAGGGGAGTTCTCAAGGTAGCCCCCAATTAAACCACCCAATTACCTTTCCGTTGCCAATACACCCAAAAACCGATTCCAACGGCTAGCAAGACGAAAAAATCTAAAGTCAGTAATAGTCTCCCCTGATCATTGGGCACCTGCTCAGTGGAATACGTATAACGGGGAAAGGCAGCAAAATCCGTGGCTTGTAACATTTCATTGGCGAACATCCGGGGTTTGAGATAGGACTTCCAGGTTTCGGTAAACTCAACGATTTGCCGTCGAAAATCGGCGTAATGCGCCGCAGTGGTTCCCGCCGTTTGATTGAACATTTTTTGCAATAACAAAGCCGGGGATAAGATGGTCAGTCGGTCAACCCAAGTACGTTGTTGGTCCAGTGCCGCTTGGTATTCGTTCAGTACGGGATCAATAGCTTGGTTGATGACCCCCGCCGAGGCGAAAGTACGTTGCATGAAGCCGTAGCGATTCGTCTCGGGTTCGTCTTTAGGGGCTAGTTCAGGATGGTCACGAAGATAATTGTCCATAATTTCATCCGCATTTCGTAAAGCATCCGTATACGCCTCGCGGTACTCGTGGATGATGTTGACCCGCGACGGTACCGGGTTCAGCGCCGTCGTAGTTTGTGTAATCACTGCGGGTAAGAACAACACTATTCCCAACCACAGCGCCACCAAGATAATTGCGTTCGTACCCGAAGGTTGGCCCCATACATTCACGGCAAAAGCGATTCCAAACCAAAACGCCATATACGTCAATAACCCGCCGATTAGCACGGACACGGGAGCGAGATTATCCGACAAGTTAACCCCTTGCCAGCTCAAGCCGACTAAAATAGTAACCATCACGACGAGTGATAATAGCAAAAAACGGATCAGTAGCTTTTGCAATAGCCAGCCCGCTAACGAAATGGGCTGTGCCGCAATAAGCGGTAAAATACCCGATTCTTTGGCCGCCGACAGTAAATTGTAGCTCAGGGCCAACACCAGCAGCGGCAGTAAATAGATGCAGACAAAAGCCAAATCGAAGGTACCGAACAAGAGCTGGACGGGATTAGCCAGCTCCGAAAATTCTAAGCGATAATCTTCTTTATAAACTTTGGGTTTAACCACGTGGGGAAACAAATCACTTTGCCCGGTAGCGATGAGCGCTAGCGACTGTGGCTGCATGGCAATCACGCGGGGGGTATTGTAGGCCATATCCCACAGGTCGCGGGGGTCGCGCCACGAGTCTTCCGGAGGAGCTTCGCGCCCTTCCTCAATGGCGACAATCGTAGTCATCCTGGCCGTTTCCAAGCTGTCCATCCGCTGTACTTCTCGGTCAATCGCAGACTGCCGTTCGGCGACGATTGCTGCTCCGTTGTCCAACGCGAAAAACGACAATCCAAAGAACAGTACGATAACCAGTAATGCCCAGCGACTGCGTCGCAACGTGATTAATTCGTGACGTAAGTTGTTCAAAAACATAATTATTTATTTACCTGGTCTCGGCT
>JBCDIR010000131.1:0-6738 GCA_038748735.1 Bacteroidota bacterium
GGCATGGGTATCGAGACGCTGGCAGTAATAAGCCGCTGCCGAAACTCTACTTTCAGGGCTACGACACGGCCCAGGAAGGAGACGACATCCGGATGCGGTTGCTGGAAAAGAATCCGAGCGTCTTGATTAATATGATTGTTGCTTGTAATACCATTCAGCGCGACCACCGGGTTGCGCCAGTGCAACCGGAAGATCACGGTCAGGGAGGACAGCGGCTCAACCAACGCGAGCGAGCCACCCGCCCTTACCACGTACTCTTTTCGGATCAGCCTGGTTTCACGAAAGTCATCGACTTGGTCAGTTCCGAGCGAGAGTACGAGACTTTTATGAGCCGGGACGGAGGCATCTTCTTCAGCGAAGTTTTGTACGCTCTAGAGGAAGTCTTTGGAGGAGAGGTACTTACGAGTTGGCCAACCATCTGTGAGTACATTGAACACCAGACAATGCTACGCACACAAGAACGCGGTTTAAGACAAAAGCCGTACTGTGCCTACAACGTATTCAGGTCATTAGACGATGGTACCGTCACGATTACAACTACGGATTATCCCGCCGGGCCGGTAAACTGTCGTCTAGCTACGCGTAAGCTACGCAAGCAACAAAAAGCAGAGTTGCGACAATTACGAAGACGTCACCGCCGGGAGACGACCAGTTTGCCGAGTCGAGAGCAACGCCGATTGACGATTGCTCGTCAAAGACAGGAGGTTAGTACGATGAAATACGTCCACCTGCAAGATTACCAACGGCAGGCCGGGAGCTGCAAATAGAGCTAGCCGTACAACGCCCAACCCACTCCGCCCTACCCATGAAATACTACTCCGCTCCCTAAACAGGAGACGCCTTAACATTAAAAAGCCATTTTTCGTATTACTTTTGCGTCGCTTTTATTTTTTACGTGCTGGTGAGTCAGTTCCCCGATTTACACGGCCTATCTTCTCGGATTCAACACCATTTTATAAACATTCTACCCCTTTAACAATAGCCGTCATTGGCAGCCGTTTTGCTTAGAGCATCTTAGGGTACAGTAGGTACTCCGTGCCCATGAATATTGTAAATCGTAATCCCGTGTCCGTAACGCCCCGGACGGAAAAAATCCCCGTTTATGAATCAAGCCCGACTCTCTAGTCTAGGGTTATTACTAGCGCTAGCCTGCGTTAGCCCCCTTTGTGCACAACAACTTTCACTATTCACCCAGTACCGGGAAAATGCGACCATCATCAACCCTGCCGCGCTGGAAAGTGACTTCCTCACTAATGGATATAATATATCCTTTGGTGCCAACTACCGTCGGCAATGGGCTGGGCAAGAAAACACCCCAGAAACCCAGACGGTACGCATGTCCTACATCAAAGCGGATAGCAGGAGTGTAGCGCTCACCGCAGGAGGTTACTTATTAAACGACCAGACTGGCCCCACGGGCTTAACCGGCATCTACGGACGGTTGGGCACCGTAATCAGTCAGGACCCCGAAAACGGCGGCATCAGTGTTGGTCTTTCGGCTGGTTACGTTGGCTATCGCGTCAATTCAAGCGAGCTTCGCCTGCAAACGGAAGGCGACCCGCTGGCGGGTGTTGACCAGGGACAAAGCCACCCAGATATTGGCCTTGGTATATATGCCTATCGATACACCAATGACTACAATATGTTCTACGGTGGCATTTCGATCCCGCAACTACTGGGCTTTGACCTGACCTTCCAGGATGACGACGGCCAGTTCGACGTCACTCGCCTGCGGCACTACTACGGCATGGCCGGTTGGTACTGGTTTACTGGCCAGGACAGCTACCTTGAAGTAAGTACGTGGGTCAAGTACGTAGAGGGTGCCCCGCTGAACGCCGACATTAGTCTTCGCTACCAATTACCAAGTGCTCCTTATATGGGTATGGGCCTGAGTACCGCTGGAAAATTTCACTTCGAGGCAGGCATCAACGTCGGGCAATCTTACGATGCCGAAACCAACTTTCGTGTGGGTTACGGCTTCGACTATTCCTTCAGTAGTTTCGGCCCAAGTGTCGGTGGCACCCACGAATTACAGTTAGCTGTTTCTTTGTTCCGCTAACCAGCTTCGCTAGTCCACCTTCTGGCTGCAGTAATCTCACAATCCCAAGCTTTCAAGTCTTTTTACCCATGCGGTATCTACTACTAATTTTCGGTCTTTTTCTTGGCTCTACGGCCTTTGCTCAGACTTCCACCACCTTTATTTTACCCGATACGTCGGCGGATAATAATACGCGCATTTGCTTGCCCATCACGGTAATCAATTTCACGGCAGGAATCGAATTTGGTTTTGCTCTTAAGACGGACAAGCCTGAGGACGGAGGCGCGCTCACCTTTTCCGGTGTACAAAATCTTAATCCTGAAATTCCCGGTTTTACCTTGTCGAACTTCGACCTAACCACTTACGTATCAGCCGGCTTGATTACCGTCCGGTGGCGCAGCTATGTGGATGAATGTACCTCAGCCCCTCGAATTACCCTGCCGGATGGAGCTGTGCTTTTCGAGGCTTGCTACGATGTTGTTGGTGCCATTGCCTCGCAGCATCCCGTCGAGTTTTTTGACAAACCAGACGACGACCCATTTGATGGCGTAGACGATGCCGTCCCCGTTATTTTCAATAAGCGCACCCAGTGTAATCAGGGAAATGACGCCTTCCCAGGCATTGATAATGGATCAGTGACCATTGGGGTCAGTCCGCTAATCCTTAGCGTAGCGGATGACAATGGTATTTACCAGCCCGGGGATACCTACTGTGTAGACATCTTGGCGGAATCTGGTTTCAACTCTTTGAAAGGTTACCAGTTTGGGTTACAATTTGATAATACCGTTATCCGTCCCATTTCTGCTACGGCAAATACGGACCTTACCCAAAACTCCGACGGTGGTTATAATTTGTTTGGAGGGGACGCTTTCTACGGTGTTTGGGCACCTTTCGGTGATGTTTCCGAATCCTTACCCCCTGGCACCTCACTGGTCACCGTCTGTTTTGAAGTCGTAGGAGATTGTAGTTCAAGAACGGACATCCAGGTGGGAGAAATACCCCGAGACACCGGTGGAAATCGCCCGGTAGATGCTAATGGGGATGGCCCAGGCTTAGGCAGCATTCCAGTAGTTACGGACAATGGCGTTCGCCTGATTGTAGACAACTGTAACGCGGCTGGCTTCGACGTGATCGTAGATTGCCCCGCCGGACCGGTGAACTTTAATGATACCGATGTTTGCGTGCAGATTAAGGCAGGTGATGACTTCGAGCAAATGACGGATATCGACTACTTAATCAACTGGGATCCAAGCGTTCTTGAGTTTGTCCGCATTCAAAATAGAAATACGGCCCTATTCATCAGCGAGGCCAACCACTTTGAATTTGACCAAACTGGTAACGGTATCCTAGCTTTCGACTGGGAAGCTCCTGGTGCCTTACGCCCATCGTTGAACAATGGGGACGTAGTTTTTGAAGTCTGTTTCAATGCCATTGGTTTTGGAGGAACGAGCCCAGTAGTGATTTCTAATTACCTCAACGACATTGTCTCCGCCTCTCAAGGACGGTTTACCGCTGGCCTCAATCCCACTAACTGCGCCATCACGATTCAAAAGCCCGATGGCGTGGCGGTTAACTTCCCGAACAATATTGGATTCAGCAGTAGTCAGGATAAATGCTTTGACCTTGAAGTTGATGGTTTTACCGGCGTTACGGAGTTTGACCTTTACATCATCACTTCAAATGCGCTTTTCCGCAACGTTAACTTCATTCCAAACATCCCTGGCGTCTCCGCAGCAGATCTCGGCGGCATTTTACACATCATTTATGACGGTCCCGACGTGTTAAACCTCGCCGACGGTGAATCTTTAGGCTCTGTTTGTTACCGTGCCCAGGATGGTGCTGATCCCGGAGAATGTAGTCCGATGTCCTTGGCTTCCATTATTCCGAGCCAGGTAATCACCGAAGAAAGTGAAGGCAATTCCGTCCCCGTTGAATCCATCAACGGCGAGGCTTGTGTCCTTTTCCCCAATGGCTTTGGGCTAACCGTAGGTGACGCCCAGGGTTTCATCGGTGATAGCCTTTGCGTCCCCGTAACCGTAGCCAATTTCGTGGACATCCTGACGGCAGACGTACGCTTCAACTTCGACCCAACTATGGTCGAGTTGTACGAGATCAACCTCAACGGTAATAACTGGCCCGGACTGACCTTAGCGGATTTCGACTTAAGCCAAACTGGTATTGGGTTGATTTCCTTAAATTTCGACGCTGGAGGTGCTGAAGTGAGTAGCCCTAATGGAACTGCAGATACAGAAGTTTTCGAATTCTGTTTCCGTACCCTCAACCAAGACAACTGTTTTACCCTCAGCGCGGAAAATGGTGCTATTCCACCAACGACAACACCCCAGGGAGAAGGCAGTATTATTTACACCAACGGAGAAGTCTGCCTGGAGGATCGCCTCATCCTGCTGGACATAAGCGCCGTCCCCGCTTCCTGTGCGGGTAACGACGACGGGATGATTCTCTTCGAGACCGCTGCCCGCCCGAACAATGAAGACATCTTCATCCGTACGAACAACCCCGTCCGTTTTGGCAACAACGGCAGTGTTGAAGGTCTACTTCCAGGCCTAACCACCTTCACTATTTACAATGCAAATGGTGAGGTAAGCCTTACGGATTCTATCATGATCGGAGTGAATCCCGATAACGCTGCGGTAGCCGACGCCGGTGAGGACCGAGAGCTAAGCTGTGGTGACAATTCCACTGCGGTCATCAACGGACGTAATAATGTAGGCGAAACCTTCGAAATCTTTATCGTCCAGGGTGATGGTACGACACGCTCCGTCTTTGAAGGAGAAGTCGGTGCCGGTGGTAACATCGTAGCGCCGGTCGACCAATCCGGAACCTACATTCTCGAAGTACTCAGTGAGGCGGGTTGTTCCGACCGGGATACCGTAATCGTTACGGGCATCAACCAACCGGTAGCCGAAGTAGGAGAAACGCTCACCATCGATTGTATCAATAACGGCGTTACCCTCTCCAGTGCGGGATCTAGTACTGGAAACAACGTCAGTTACCTGTGGGAACGCATTAATGGTGCCGGAGATGTCCTTGACACCGCAGGTACGACCGCAGAAGTACCGGGCGTAGAAAGAGGTGGCCGTTACCGACTCACGGTTACCTTCACGGACCTACAGTGTTCCAATACCGCGGAGGTCATCGTCCGTGACGATCGCATTCTCCCCAATAGTATTCTTCCTACTCAAATACCGCTTGAATGTGATGGCAGCCCAACGGTCGTTTCCATTGGTCCCGCAGAAGACGGCATTGATTACCGCTGGACGCGAACTGGTGAAACAATGGTGCTGGGCACAGACCCTGACCTAACCGTTACGGAGCTGGGTAGTTACGTGGCTTCCCTAACTAACCCTACCAGTGGTTGTACTCGAATGGACACGATCGAAGTGATTGCCAGTGTTGGTATTCCGACCATAACCGCTCCCCCCGGCCCAATTACCATGCCCTGTAATCCCGACACCCTTACGTTGGCCCCTGGCTACGCTAATGTAGACCAGTTCTCTACCTACGTCTGGACCACTACCAGTGGTAGAATAGTTATCACCGATGTAGATAATGCCACGCCTAGGGTAGTACTACCTGGTACTTATCAGGTTCGTGTAGGAAACGGTGCTTGCCAAGATAGCCTTAGTATTATTGTAGAGCCCCCCGTACTGCCCACCGTTAATGCAGGTGACGACTCCGAAATCCTTTGCCAACAAACCTTCCAGTTGGAAGGCGATGCTAACACAACGACCGGTGGCGATATCAACTACCAGTGGACCATTGGCGGAGTGGACGTACCTATGGGTGCCGCGGCTTCGGTGGTAGTCGACCAACCCGGCACTTACTACCTAGCTGCCACAGATGCCACTACTGGCTGCGTGGCCACTGATAGTGTAGTACTCTCCGCTCCTTCCGGCTTCCCCGTCTATGAATTACCTGACACCATCGGAGGGCTCGGGTGTAGCGGTGACATGATCAACATCCGTGTATCTAACCCCGCCGACGACTACGAATACGCCTGGTCTGATCCGGAGGGAAATGACATCAGCACCTCCGTAGGGGCATCCGTATCCATGGTGGGCTTCCACACGGTGGTCATCACCAATCCTAACACGAACTGCCAAGCTACGGACCAAGTTTACGTGGACGACGACGCCGCCGAACTTCCCTTCGTAGCCTTCCGGCGAAATTCTTTGGACATCACCTGTGAGTCCGTACCGGTCATCATCAATGCGGAGCCCTCCGTAGACGGCCCCGAATACCTGTACACCTGGTCAACCGTAACGGATGGAGAAGAACCCAGTGAGCAAGGCAATGATAGCCTCGCCGTCCGTACCGCAGGCACCTACCGTCTCACGGTACTCAACCAGCAAACCAATTGTGAAGCCTTTCGCGACATTGTCGTAACCGATTCACGCGTTTACCCACAGATAACGGATCTTCAGGGAGAAACCTTGGATTGTGACACTCGCGAAACGGTCATCGGTGTAAACATCCTCGACCAGCCCAACAACTACAATATTCAATGGGCTGGACCCATTGGTGTGGAGGATTTACCTCAAGACACCAACCGGCTTGTGGTTACCGTAGGTGGTACGTATAACGCGGTCGTCATCAATCCCGAAAGCAGCTGTGTCACCACCGCTACCTTCCGGGTAGAAGACCTCATTGACAGTATCGCCACCCTCGCCATCATGGCC
>JBCDIR010000132.1:0-6737 GCA_038748735.1 Bacteroidota bacterium
ATACCGTTATCCAATAAGAGTAGCATACCCGCTTGGTCCAGTTGATCCTGCACCGCGAAGTAACCCTCGGTGGAGTTGTAGATTTCCTGAAAAGCGACGCCGTCCGGAAACAGCTGGTGGAAAACTTTACGATAAGGTGAAAAATTGACTCCGCCGTGAATAAAGCCCTGAAACTGGGGCCACAGCTCCAACATATGCGCTTTACCCGAGCGTTCGAGCATGCGATTGAGGATGGCGATGGACCAAGTCGGCACGCCGGCCATCATGACCATATTGGGGGTATTTAATCCGATATCCGCTAAGACTTCGATTTTTTCCTCCCAGTCTTTGATAAAAAAGTCCTCTCCCTGCAAAGCGGCAAAGGGCTGACCGATGGGCGGCATGCTCAGGTTCATAATCGCCGAAATATCGCCGATGATGGTATTGGGATGGGGCGCGTAGTGCTCGTAAGTTCCACCGACGAGCATACTTTTATGGCGAAAAAGCTGGCTCCCCGGCACCTGATCGTAAAAGGTCGTCATGGTGTCCCAGGACCCCCGAATTTGGGTGGCCAGGATATTTTCCCGGCTGACGGGCAAGAACTTGCTGCGGTCCTCGGTTGTTCCAGAAGACTTGGCGAAATAGCGTACTTTGCCCGGCCACAACACCGAAGCCTCCCCCATCATCATCCGTTGAATGTAGGACTTGATACCGTTGTAATCGTTCAGTGGTACGTGGGACTGAAAATCGGCGAGGGTACGCACGTCGGCGTAGTCGTGTGCCTGCCCGAAGAAGGTATACTTGGCCTTGGTCAGTAACTGCTGCAGTACGTTTTCTTGCAAGCGTCGTCCGTCGTAACGGATTCGATCTATACGTTTGCGTCTAGCACGCAGAAAGTTTGCAACCAAACCGTTAACTAATCTTCGCATTGTAGAACTCAATTATGCTTAGCGACCCAAAAATATTGAATCTTGCTTTACAAGCCACCCTCGCGCTCATAATGTTTAGTGTAGGTTTGTCTTTGCAGCAAAAAGAGTTGCGGTTAGTGGGTAGCAATCGCTACTTAATCGGCTTTGGCGTCTTGGTCAAGTTGGTGATTTTCCCCGCGTTGGCTTTGTTGCTCATTTATCTATTTCCACTCGAACCGCTCGAAAAATTTAGCATCGTCGTCCTTTTTCTGTGTCCTGGCGGGACGACCTCCAACGTTATTACCTACTGGACGAAGGGCAATAGCGCGCTCACCATCTTCCTGACCGCCGCCGCTAGTGCTTTTGTGTTTTTCACTTTACCGATTATGACCAATCTGGCAGCCCAAGTTTTACTTGGCACCTCCGCTTCGGTTGCTTTACCCATTTACACCACGGGACGGGATATTTTTCTACTGATTCTCCTCCCCACGGGGGTAGGTATGGCCGTGCGGCAGTACTACCCCGCTCCGGCCAAAGTTCTAGAAAAAATCATCGCGCGGGTATCCGTCGTTTTTTTAGCAGTCGTTTACTCGCTGAAGTTTTTCTTTCCGGCGGATGCGAGTCAAACCGTAAGTGTATCGGCGGCGGGATTATGGAAGTATTTGCCGCTTTTGCTCACGCTAAATATCGGCGGCATGGTGCTGGTTCTATTCGCCGGGCGGCTATTTTTTGACCGCCGCAACGCTAGGACGCTGGGAATTGAGATGGGTATCCAGAACGTACCACTCGCCATCCTGATCGGTGATGCGTACTTGCAATTACCGGGCGTGAGCGAACCTGCCCTCTTGTACGCCATGTTCTCGTTTTGGACGACCTTGGGTTTTGCTTATTTGGCCGGACGTACGGAGCGATCTACTCCACCTGCGCCTGCCCCTTCCCCCGATTGATAAAGAAAACGCCCGTGAGCAAAACAGCCCCAGCCACCATCGACTGGTTGGTGATAACCTCGTTGTTTAACCACCACCCCAGCAGCAGGGCCACCACGGGGTTCACGTAAGTAGACGTTGCTACCTGTTCCGGCGAAACTTTGCTGAGTAAGTAATTGAAAGCGGAAAACGCCACTATCGAACCGAATAATACTAGATAAATCATGGCCCCTAGTGACTTATTCGTCAGCGCAGCGGGTTCAAAAGTGCCGACTTCACCACTTAGCCAGCTGTAAGCAAACAGCGTTGCCCCACCCACAATCATCTGCATAGCCGAGCGCCGGGGCCGACTTTCGGGCAAATCAATGCGGGAGATGTAAATGCTGGCAAAGGCCCAAGCCGTCAACGCCAAACCACTGGCCGCCAATCCCCAGCGGCTCTCCGGCGAATCGGTGAACTGTGGCTGGCCGACCAAAATCAAAGTACCCAGAATACCGATCAATCCACCGAGAATGCCCTGCCAGCGCGGCCGCTGGTTGAGCAGTCCCCAGAGCAGCAGCATGATGAGCAAGGGGTCGACCGCAATGATGAGTGCCGTCACCCCTGAGTCAATGTACTGTAAAGCCCAGACTGTTGACCCCGTCCCAACGGTCAGGAAAAGTATCCCCATCAGGGCCGAATTGAGCCAGTGGCGCAGACTGGGCCGCGGCTGACCCCGCCAAACACCCCAGGCGTAGAGCAAAACGCCCGCAGTCGAAAAACGGACACTCGACATCAAGAAAGGTGGAATGGACTCAATCGCCCAGGTATTGAACAGATACGTCGATCCCCAAATGATGTAAACCGCTAGAAAAGCGGCGATGATGAGTTGGCGGTCGTTCATGAGCAAGTCGTTTGATCGTCTTTTCGTTGCGTTGCGGTTTCTATCGGTCTACAACAGTCCTCATCGCTCATTCGTTGTACGCCTGGGATTATTTGCCGACGAGAAGTCCCTAAAAAGCGGAAGGGCAGTGCCCGACCTCCGCCGAGCAACTGCCCTATCCTATATGTGTGCAGTTGCAGTTTTTGCAACCCGTTTGCCTAAATTGGCGATAGCTAGTAATTCCTAGTTCTGGCGCGCTTTGGTTACCAAAGTACGTACGCGACCCGCGCCGTTTACTACCTGTCCCTTCACGTCTTCCAGTGCCTCGAAGATGATGTCTTGTTGCTTATTCGCTAGCTTCAATCCACCTTTGATGGCCTTCTCGGCTACTCCTTGCCAGCTCTTGCCCGTTGCCAAAGCACCTTCTACTAGGTCTTCCGCTACTTCTACGGAGTAATCATTGATGTTTTTGGCGGTCGTCTTGATGGTATTAACGCCATTTTCAATCGTTACCCCCTCGAAAGCTGTCTTTACGCGGGTCGTGGCTTCGTTCGTCCACTCTTTGCCGTTTTCAACGGCTACGTCCATTGCTTCGACGGCTACTTCGCGGATTTGCGTATTTAGCATCTTAGCAGTGGTTTGGATGTTCTTGAACTTCTTGTTGAAGTCCGTCTTCGTTGCAGTCGTTTTCTTGGCCGTTGGCTTCTTTGCAGTCTTGGTTGCCATAAGTACTGGTATTTAATTCTGCCGTTATAGCAGATGATTAATTTTGATTACGCTGCAAATGTACGGGCGGGGAGTTACAGATGAGTTACACTATCACTGCTCGCCAAAAAGCCCCGGAAAAAACGCATCTTCAAAATGCGCTACCACGGGTGGTTTACCCAATTCCATGACCACACTAATGATATCAAAACGGAAGGCCCATTCCGCTTCGGTTTGCTGCATGTAGGCGCTGGCGGCCACGGCTAAGAGTTGCTTTTTACGGGGCGTGACGCTGGCCTCGGGCGCGCCGGAGCTGGGATTACTCCGCGTTTTTACTTCTACAAAGACGAGCGTACCGTCTTCCGTCTCGGCGATGAGGTCGATTTCTACGCGGTTGATCCGCCAATTTCGTTGCAAAATGGTATACCCATTAGCACGTAGAAAATTCGCCGCGAGTTGCTCGCCCAGTTGCCCAATTTCGTTGTGATAAGCCATAGAGATGTATTCCTTCTGGCAAATATAGTGATTGTTTTAAAAAATTTTAACACAAAAAATTGATTAAATCTTGTTAAAAACCGTTAAGTCGATCTACTTAAGTGACGTAAAACTTATCTTTGTGACGTTCATGAGTAAAATAGGATTCAACCCAAGAGCGTTATAACGAACTGGATTCCAAAAACTAAACGTATGCGAATTTTCTTACTACTTGCATTTACTGGCCTGAGCAACCTGCTAGCGGCCCAGACTTTTCAGTGGGATAGCGATGCCCAAACGACGCCTAAGTCTCCCACGGCGATCACAACGGAAGAACGGGGTATCGCCACTTTTTACCCCGATTATTACGAAGGCAGCCCCACTGCCCTCGGCGAAACTTACTACGGCAGTCTAATGACCGCCGCCCACCAAACACTTCCTTTGGGTACCATGGTACAGGTGACGCGCCCGGACAACGGCATGAACGTCACGGTCCGCATCAATGATCGCGGAGCTTACTGTGACGGCTGTATCATCAGTCTCAGCAAAGCCGCCGCTGCCCAGATCAATTTGCTCAGCGTAGGACAAATGGAAGTAGACCTAAAGGTACTTTACAGCGGTCAGGCCGAGGCCATGGCCAGTAGCAATCCCGCAGCACAAGAGGAACGCTTCACCGCTCGCACGGTAGCAACGGACCAGCGCCCCAATAGCTACGATGCCCCCGCCGCCAAAAAGTACTGTCCGCCTAAAACGGCCACCCCAGCGAGCTACAACGACACTCCCCAACGGCAAGCGCGCGGTATACCCGCCACTACGGTGGCCAACGCTTCTAATGACGATATTGAAGTCATTGAAGCCCCGTTTTCGCCTTATCTCGTACAACTCGGTTCGTACCGCAAACTGCCCTACGCCGAACGCCACGTACGCCGCCTCCAAACCGAAGGCTTTAATAACGTTTTCCTGTTCAAAGAAGAACAAACGGACGGCAGTATCCTCAACCGCGTCATCGTAGCGCCTTTCCAGCACCTGAGTGATGCCAAAGCCTACGCCGCAGACTTGGACAGCTATCACGACATGCGCGGTCTCGTATTCCAGGCCACTATGGTCGAAATCCGGGATTGATTCCCTACTTTTGTGGGGCGTCGGCAGTGCCGAGCATCCCTATTGATGGAGCCACAGCGCCCACAGCAACGACTATCTCATAATCTCTTCTGGTCCTGACGACGATGGTTGGTACACTGCACTACGTGTACGGCCTCTTCTTTTGAACGAGTTCTTTATCAAACCAGAATGGAGTGCAATATTACCTCCGATTTTTGTGCGGGCTACTGCTCGTCATACCCTTAGCGAGCAATAGTCAAGACGAATGTTTTGACCCCAACGGCGATTGCACGCTAGCGACGCCCATCGAATTTTCGGTGGACGTACCCGTACGCTGTGGTGATACGATCCGCTTAGCAGGAACCACCGAGCTATGCAACGACTGGACCCTACCCGCGGACCTCACGGCTTGGCCCGGAACGGGCGCAGATTCAACGGCGTATTTCGTCCGAGTCGACAATTGTACTACGGAGCCTATCCTGGTCGATGGCATCACCTTTACCCCCAGCGGTAGTGGCGAGGCGTCTTGCAATACCCGCATCAATTACTTGCTGAACCCCCAACTGGATACCAGTCAACAAATATTGCCCTGTGCGGAATTCCTCCCCCTGCCCAGCACACAGACTACGCTGTCGAGTAGCTGTGGTTGCGATAGCGTTTTAGTGCAATATGCGCCCGCAGATTTGGGCGAATGCGTAGCCTGTAATCAGCAGTGTATCTTCGTTGGTGGGCGTTTGGAAAACACGGTTAATACCGCTGAACTGACGATCCAATATTCCCTGGATGGCACGTCGGAATCAGTCGTAATTCCAAATTGGTCCGGCGCCGTACAGGAGGTTGCTTGCTTTCCGATAACGGCTAGCGTGGCTGGTCTCACGGCCACGGCGACCCTGCCTGCTGGCGATACCGGTGCGACCTTCGCGTCGATTTGGCTGGCCGAAAATATTGGCCAGGTAGACAGCACTTTTTTGGTAGCAACAACTTGCTTAGCCAGCGAAGCGGGTACCACCCTGGACACGCTCACCGCCAGTACGGGCTGCGACAGTTTGATTGTTACCAATACCTTGTTACTCCCACCACCCGAACTAGAGACCCTCGCGGGGGTCGGTTGTGTAGGAGATGCCGTTCAGCTTGTGGCTTTTGCCAACGTAGCAGGTACGTACGCCTGGAGCACGGGTGAGACGACTTCCAGTATCGAAGTCACGGACGAAGCTATTTACAGCGTCACGTTCACCGATACAGATGGCTGTACGGCGGTGGCTAGCACGCAGGCCTTTTACAGTACGGTAGACAGCGACATTACGTTTTCAGTGGCCGAAGAATTGCTCATCAGTGCAGCACCGCTGACCGTTTGGGAAGGCGCTGCCGTGCAGTACGGCGCGTTGGTTACTCAGGCGTTGCCCCCTTACGAATACGTCTGGAACCGGGGTCCGGAGCTGGGCGATTCTGTCCTCAACCTCGTCGCCCGCGAAAGTCAAGACATTGAACTACTGGTGATTGATTCTTTTGGTTGTTTTAACCAAGCCGTTTTGCCGCTGACCGTTGTCCCAGTTAATATTTTTGTACCCACGGCTTTCAGCCCGAACGGAGATGATCGCAACGACCGCCTGGCTGTTTTCACTTCCAAGAACGTCGAAGAAGTACGCTTGCAGGTCTTCGCTCGCTTCGGCAACTTGGTCTACGACGAACGACTGACCGCTCCCGAAACCGACGGCGACGGTCTCCGCTGGACCGCCTGGGATGGCCAATTCCGCAACCAACCCATGCTACCCCAAACCTTTG
>JBCDIR010000133.1:0-6710 GCA_038748735.1 Bacteroidota bacterium
ACTTCAAAGCGCACCTGCACGTAGCCCCCATCGCCGTGGATAAACCACGGGGAGAAACGACCGCCAAAATTGATAAAGTGGGGGTCATCGAACAAGATTTTCGCGTATTCTACGAACGAGCAGCTGCGGGTTATATGCTGGTCTGGTGCGTGGCCCGGAGCCCTGGAATCTGAACAATTATTAGCAGACTAGGTGAACACTTATACTCCTGCGGCTTTCTTATCTTTAGCCCAGTGGCACTTACATACCAAAACCATTACCCATGCGATTTTTTACCTTATTACTATTCCTCGTAACTGCTTCGCTTGCGTTCGCGCAGCATACCTTTTCCATCGTTGCCGTAGACACCAACACGGGCGAAGTGGGCAGCGCCGGAGCAACTTGCCTTGACTTGTCGGATTGCAGCACTTGCACGGCGGCCATCATCAGTGGTCTGGTGCCAGGGCAGGGAGCCATCAATGCCCAGGCTTCCGTCTGTTTACCCAACGTCAACTTGAACAACGGCCTGGACCGCTTGGAAGCGGGCGACTCGCCTCAGGAGGTACTAGACTGGTTGTTTGCCAACGATGCTTGTCCTTTTGGGAACAACCAAAACCGACAGTACGGCGTGGTCGACTTGGACGACGACGGCAATGCCCGAACTGCCGCCTTCACCGGAACGGAAGCCTTCGACCACGCTGACCACCGCGTGGGGCCTACTTACGCCATCCAGGGAAATATTCTCCTGGGACCAGAAATCTTGGACGATATGGAAACAGGTTTCCTAACCAGTACGGGTACCCTAGCTGAACGACTGATGGCCGCACTGCAAGAAGCGAACGTGGCCGGAGCCGATACCCGTTGTCTAGACGAGGGCGTTTCTTCTCGTTCAGCTTACCTACGCGTAGCGCGCCCAGACGACGATGCGGATGATCTCTTCCTCGACCTACTCGTACCGCAAACGCCCGTAGGAATGGAACCCATCGATTCTTTACAGACGCTATTCGACGCCTTTCAGTTGACTAACACGGTGCTAACGAGCAGCGCAGACGACTTTTTTCGGGTATACCCCAATCCTACGGTCGGGCAATTGCAAGTACAACTCACCTCGTTGGTTCCACCCGGCGCGACCCTCGAATTGATGTGGCTGAACGGCCAATCCATCCAGACCTACCCGTGTGAACAAGCCCAAAAAGTCACCATTCCGCTGGACGAAAATTACGCCAGCGGACTGAAATTTCTGGTGCTAAAAACGGCGCAAGGACGCGTGCTGGGTCTCCGCAAAATTTTTACACTATAACCACCAGCCAATGTACACGTCAGAATGCCTCAACGTGGCTACCGATTTAACGTATCATTAAGTGACACCAACATTTTCGTAAGCGTCAAAACAGTAAAATCGGACGTTTAAATCATACCGTTTAGGTAGGGTTATTCTAATGATATGGAACGTACGATTGTTTCCGTTCCTTTTTTAGTTCGTCATTATACGGATGATTAAATCAGGATCATGACGAGCTAAACAAGGAACTCAGGATGAAACAATCGTCACCCCTGGCTCTCGGCTCAGCCGAGACCAGGCAACTATATATTTATGAGAAATTTGGTCATCGACATTGGCAATACGCGGGTAAAGTATGGGGTGTTCACCGACGGACAGCTCGTCCACCAACAAACGGCTGCCACCGCGCTGGCGGACGATATTTTTGCTTTGTTGACCAACCACTCTCTAACAAATATCATCTATTCAAGCGTAGCGACCAGTCTGGACCCCCAACTGGCGCAGGATTTAGCCGCAAAATATAGACTAATAGAACTGAACGCAGCGACTACGTTACCGATCGTAAATGACTACGCCACGCCCGACACCTTGGGCAAAGATCGCCTAGCAGCCGTAGTGGGTGCGCAGGCACTTTTCCCCGCCACCAACTGCCTAGTCGTCGACGCGGGTACTTGTATGACGCTGGACGTACTGCGGGCCGATGGGCATTACCTCGGTGGTAATATTTCGCCCGGCGTGCAGATGCGCTGGCGGGCCATGCACACGCAAACGGCCCGTCTACCGCTGGTAACGGAGGCTGGACCGGAGGCACTGTGGGGAACGGACACGCAGAGCGCCTTACAACAAGGGGGACTCCTGGGAGCCGCCCTAGAAATAGAGGCCCTCGCCCAACGTTTAGCCCTTGATTGGCCTGATCTGAAGGTGTTATTAACGGGTGGGGACGCATCGCTTTTGGCTAATCGGATCAAATACAGGATATTTGTGCGCCCAAACCTGGTCCTAGCAGGACTTAATGCAGTTTTAACCTACGCAAAATAGATGATGCGAACAAAAAAACATATCTCCCTACTGGCAGGTCTGCTTCGTTGCAGCCTGGGGCTGGTTATGCTCCTGATGGGGGTGGAGGCAAATGCACAACTCCAAAATGACAACATTGTCCCGAAGGTCAATTCGCCACTATCGCGCTTCGGTTTGGGGGATCCCGTGCGACAGTACTTCGTGGCGTCCTCCGGCATGGCGGGCCTCAGTGCGGCATGGCAAGATCCTTACCACCTGAACATGCAAAACCCCGCTGCGCTCGGACACTTGGTATCCACCGCGTTTGAAGGGGCGCTTTTTGCTAAAAATTCTAACTTCACCTCTCCCACGGCAGAAGACAATACCTGGGGGGGCAACCTGGAATATTTAGCCCTCGGTTTTCCGTTTCGGAACCAAATTAATCAGTCGCTAGACCGCAAGTCGAACGACTGGAACGTGGGGATGAGTATCGCCCTGATGCCGTTTACCCAAGTGGGTTACAACCTGAGTCTGATTGACACCATCTCGCCGGGCGTCGAGCAAAGCACCAACAACCTCAAAGGAGCGGGCGGTACTTCGCGCGTACGCTGGGGTGTTGGCGGTCGTTATCGTCAGTTTTCTTTCGGGGCGGAAATCGGTTTCCTCTTCGGAGAAATCATCAACAGTCGGCTAGTACAGTTTGATTCTTTACCGACTTCGCTGTCCGCTGAGTTCTTGGACGATTTTTCCTTTCGGGGAACGACTTGGAATTTTGGCGCGCAGTACACATACAGCTTCAAAAAACCCAACGCCGACGGAGAGTTGGTGCCAACGGGTAAGCGCATCATCCTCGGTGCTACTTTCGCTAGCGAGGCCACCGAAGACGCCACCTCCACGCAGTTTATTCGCCGTTACCGCGGTGTGCAGTCGGATACTTTGGTACTAGAAACCATCAATGATGAGATGATTTTACCTTCGTCCTTCACCGTGGGTTTGCACTACCAAGAACTCAACAAACTGAACGTCGGGATTGAATACGGTCAGACCAACTGGGACAACTATTCCAACCCGCTGAAGCCCGACCGCCTGACGAACACCTCTTTTTTGGCTATTGGTGGTGAATTTGTTCCCAATTACAAATCGTATAATAGCTACTTCCAGCGTATCCGCTACCGCGCGGGAGTCCGCTTGGAAACCGACCCCCGAACGTTAACTAGTTCTGCTACGGGAGAAGGGGGACAAGCCGAGAGTCGCTCCGTTACGCTGGGCTTTGGCTTTCCGCTCGTCATGCCACGTCAACAGGTATCCTTCGTGAATACGGCGGTGGAATTTGGCCAAATTGGGGTCGACGGACTTTTGGAAGAAAATTTTGTGCGGTTTACTTTAGGCTTCACATTCAATGATAATTCGTGGTTCTTTAAACGCAAATTCAATTAAAATATGATTAATCTAAAAAAATGGTCCGTAGTGGCGCTGATGCTATTGATTGGCACAGCCGCAGTATACGCGCAGTGTGGAACGTGGACCGATCTCCCCAACAAGGATGAAATAGAGAACGCACACGTTGTCTACCGCCCTTACCTCAAAGACAAGACGGTAGATGACCTAGTAGCACTCGGTCAGTCTGATTTCGATTTGGCTTTCACCAACTGGGAAACAGCTTACAACGCTGCCCCCGCCGCCGACGGCGGTCGTCCGACGCACTATATCGACGGAGTGTTGCTGTACCAGGCGATGACCAAGAAAACGGAAGACACTGCCAAGAAAGCGGAATACGCTAAGAAAATCGTCGGCCTGTACGATGAATACCTGCAGTGTTACCCCAAGGATGAGAAGCTCATCCGCGGCCGTAAGGCATTCGACATGTTCTATTCCTACGGATACGGGTACACCGTAGAAACGCTAGAAGCCATCAAAAAAGCGATGGACGTAGCCGACAACGAGGCGGAGTACATCCTCCTTGATCCACTCGGTCAAACTTTGGTGTATTTGTACCAAAACGATCAGGTCGACAAGAAAACCGTACAGGATATGTACAAGCAGGGTATCAATTTTGCCGAGCACAATATCGAAAATGATCACTATTACAAGGACTACTATGAGTCCGGCTTGGCCAATCTCCGTTCTAAGATCGGCGAGATTGAGTCCGAAGTATTCGACTGTGCGTACTTCAAAGAAGATTTGCTGCCCAAGCTAGACGGCGAGCAAGATAACTGGGAGGTTGTCAGCTACGTTTGGAACAAGCTGAAGACCCAGGGTTGTGAAGAAACCGACCCAGAATTGGCAACACTGAAGTCTGACTTCGAGCGTCTGCAAGAGATTGAGTTCCGCAAGAACCCTTGCTTCGACGGTAGCCGCCTGCAAAAAGAGGAGAAGTACGACGAGGCCCTGGCACGCTACGAGGAATGCCTCACTTCTTCGGAAGATCCGGAAGTGCGTGCGCAAGTACTGTACTCTATGGCTAACATTCTGGTGTGGCAAAAGGGGCAGTACAGCTCCGCCGTAGCCAAGGCCCGCGAAGCGGCCAGCGTCAAGAGTGGTTGGGGTAAACCCTACATCCTCATGGGTGACGTCATCTCCAAGCGCTCACAGTCTTGTGACGACTGGAACCGCCGCCTAGCGGCCATCGCTGCCATCGACAAGTACAGCTACGCTCGCAGCATTGACCCCGGTGTGTCGGAAGAGGCCGGTAAGCGTATCGGTCGCTTGACGGCTGCGCTGCCGGGCCGCGAGGACGGCTTCATGCGTAAGGTCAGCGAAGGCCAGAGCGTAACGGTGAGCTGTATTGGTGAGACGGTCAAAGTCCGCTTCCGCGATTAAATTTATCACCTCCGTTTTTGACTATCGTCAAAAACGGAGGTGATCTAGCGTGCTTTGCGCGATAACTACACCCTCGGGGCCTGCGGGCTGCGGGGGTGTGGTGGTTTTACGGCTTGGTTTATCTTTTTTTGGTAGATAAACCAAGCTAGGTAGATGAGTCCAACCCAAGTAATGGTAATCAACCAAAACTGCCGGCCCTGCACCGCGTAGCGTTCGAATAGCGTGCTGTACATGAAGCCAAACATAAGCAATACGACCAGCGCGTTTACGTACTTCCATTTCCCCAATCGTTGCGCCTTAGCCTGGCGAGCATTGCGCACTTTTCGTTTTAAACTAATCCATATGCCGGTCCCGACCAAGAAAGAGATACCTAAGCCACCAAAAAACCAGATGATTTTCGTGAGTAACCCCCCAAAATAGCCAAAGTGGAGTGGGTCGGCGATCTCATTAAGCCAAGTTACGGTCTGGATTTGTTCCGCCTTTTGCACTTTGATTACGGCGTAAGTGGTTGGGTGTAAGTAGACGCGATTCGCTCGTTTTCTGACGAGTGCCACGTCACTCCTACCGCTGAGGTACAAGGGAGATGTCGCTTTGCGCGGGGGGAACATGTCTTCTACTTTTAAGCCGGGAATTGCGCGTTGTGCCACCCGCGCCGCACTATCATAATCAATCGTGTAAGACAAGTGGGAAAATGCTGTAGAGTCTAGGTCAACTGCAGCAATTTTTGGTGCTTTGGTATTGGCCGTATCGCTAATGGACGCTACGTTTGCTCGCTCTAAAAAGTACCACATTCCCGTTATTGAAAACAGGATAGTGAGTGGTATTGACCAGATGCCCACTAGCCGGTGCAAACTTCTGAATAAGACTACGGGGCCTTTGCCTGTTTTTAAGTCAAAGAGCTTGCGCCACCATTTTTTGTAGAAAACCAGAGCCGTAACGGTAGAAATGAAGAGCAGAAAACCGAAAAAGAGAACCGTGAAATGTCCGACCTGAAAAGGAATGAACAAATAATAGTGTAAGTCCCTGAAATACCGTTGAATGGTGAGTGTGGTCTCACCTTGTACTTTTCCCGTGTAGGGATTGACGAAAACGTACTTTCGTTGACCGTTTTCCTGCAAGTAAACCACATCACACAGGTAGGGAGCAACCGCACCCCGCCAAAAAGTAATTTTTCCCGTCGGATAATGCGTTTTCACCGCTTGGACCATAGTATTTTTCGAAGCGTAATCCGGCTGGATTTCCGCTCGAATATCCGGATTAAATAGCCAGTCTAATTCGTGACTGATCGTCGCAATGGTGCCAGACAGGCAAACGATAAAAAAGAGGATACTCAGCTTTATGCCAATCCAACTGTGAATTTTGAAGAAAACCTTTTTGTTAATTTTCGTGGCCATAGGTACTAGATCATCTCATTTTGGTAACAACAAGTACGGGAACCATCATTGATGACTCCCGTACGATAAAGTTAGATGGCTGTGTACAAATTACAGCATAAATTAGAACACCATTAGACGTTATGAATATAATTTGTGTAGGGAGGAAACGCCGCTATTTTTGGTGCTATTAAGGCAAAAAACGTAGGCATAGCCTTAGCTAAGTCGAGGCTTTTTAACGCAAATAGCGCCGAAAAGAG
>JBCDIR010000134.1:0-6696 GCA_038748735.1 Bacteroidota bacterium
AAATAAAATGCGGCGAATCGAGTAGGGTAAGCAGTCACGATTTGTGACTGCTTATCCCTCTCACACCACGAAGCGTACGGATCACGTACTTCGCGGTTCACAGAACAACGTTACTTCTTTTGTTTGAACGTTCTGTGAGCTTCCCCCATTGATTGGACAGGGATTCCAATAGTTTAAGGTAATAGAGTTCCGATATGGAGGGGGCTAGCCCCCTCCATATCGGGAAAATTGAAATATATCTCTGCCGGGGTCTTATACCCTAGCGACTGGTGCGGACGCTCAAAGTTATAAAACGTAAAGTAGTCTTTCAACCCCCGGTATAGGCTTTTGCCATCACTATACTCTTTGAGATATATATCCTCGTATTTTACACTTCGCCACAGCCGTTCTACAAAGACATTGTCGATCGCTCTGCCTTTACCATCCATACTCATGGCAATGCCGTTAGATTCAATCAAATCAGTAAAATCCTGGCTCGTAAATTGGCTGCCTTGATCGGTGTTGAAGATTTCTGGTTGGGTGTACTTTTCCAAGGCTCTGCGCGTTCCCTCCAGGCAGAAGTGACGCTCCATGCTATTTGACACCTCCCAACTGAGTACATAACGACTGTGCCAATCTATGACAGCCATCAGATACAGAAAACCACCCGGCATCGGTACATAAGTTATGTCCGTCGACCATACTTGATTATTGCGGGTAATAGGCATGTTTCGCAACAAGTAAGGATAAATCTTATGTTGCTGTCCATTTTGGCCTAAAGCCCTATGTTTACGGGGCTGAACGGCTCTAATACCCATTAAGCGCATTAACCTAGCTATACGCTTTTCATTAACCACATAACCTAAGGTGCGCAGGTAAGCGGTCATACGCGGTGAACCATAAAATGGCCGCTTGAGATGTTGCTCATCGATTAAACGCATATACCGCAAATTCTCTTCACTGGCGGGCTGTGGCTCCCAGTAATAAGTTGATCGGGATAGACCCAATAACTCACACTGGCGTTGAATACTCAGCTTCGCATTCGATGAGCTAATCGCTAGCCGCTTGGCTTCATTGCTCATAGCCAGATTTTTTTTTCAACCAGTTCAACTCAAATTGAAGCTGGCCGATTTGCTCATATAAACGCGAAATTAACTGCTCTTGATCCGGTGACTTTGGACCCCGTGACTTCTCAAATAAGTGCTGACCTTCTTTTTGAAGTACCTGCTTCCACTTAACAATCTGGTTAGGGTGAAGCTCGTATTTCTGCGCCAATTCTGACAGCGTATGCCGCTCGGTTAGTGCTTCTACGGCTACTTTGTGTTTAAAGGAGGAACTGAAGGTTCTGCGTTTTCTGCCCATTGCTGGTCTTAATTTTGGTGATGAAATTTACGAATTTTATCACCTTAAACTCCTGTCCAGTTTTTGGGGGGAAGCTCACTGGACATAGGTGTTTGCTGGCCATTCCCGTACTTGACACGGAGGAAGTATTCCAGAAAAGGAATATACCCTCGTTTGCGCAAGCGTTCTTCGGTGGTGTTGTAGGCTTCCCCTAAGCCGCTACCGATTTATAGTAGAAATTCTGATGGTCGATTTCATGTTGTGCAGGCGGTATTCGCCCGAGGTTTTTGTGCGGTCGTAATTCGTTGTAAATGTGAGACCATGCTTGGATCTCTTCGTTAAGCTGCTCCATAGATTGGAACGAAGTCAAATTTAAGCATTCTCGCCGTAGTGTTTTGTTGAGCCGCTCAATTAATCCGTTTTGGGATGGTTTGCCAGGTTGGATGTAGCGCAGTTCGATACCATTGTTGTTGGCCCAAGCTGTGAGGTGTTGACTGGGAAGCCTACAGTGCGATAAGAAGTCGCCTCCATATACTATTAGATCACTGAATAGCAACAACTTGTGATACGTTATTCGAGTAGGTTTGACCGGATATATTGCTATCTGTTTTCTACTTCGGCCTGCGATTTTGGCAACGAAATGGTGGGAAGCCCGAAGGACAATGGAACCCCTCCTCGTTTCACCAACCGTATCAACCGTTGGATAGCTAATCTTATCAATTATTTGGCTTAATTTTCTTCAGCGCTTTACCCAAAGCTTGTGTTAGGCCCGAGTAGACGTTCAGGTCTTGCCCCCAGGCCGCCTCGTAAGCGAGTACGGCAGCGGCGAGTTGGTCCGTGTCGTCATCCGCTTCCCATTGTTGCCATTGTGTTTGAAAAAACGCCAGATGGGCGGCATCATCACGTAGAGGGAGTAGGTCGCCCCGGTACAAACGCACCAAAGCGGCCAGGGCTTGTACGATCTGGTGGGGCGGTTGCTCCTGCGCTGCGTAATAAGCGTGCAGACTGGGTAGTAGACGCGTACGAAATTTAGCAACGGAATTCAAGGCAATATCCGCCAGGCGGTGTACGATGAAGGGGTTCTGAAAACGTTCCACTACGGTAGCGGTGTAAGCACGTACCTCGGCCTCCGGTAGGGGAATGCCAGGAATAATTTCTTCTTCCAGCATTTTCGTCAAAGTAGCTGCGATAGCCGGATCGGAGATGGCTTCACGTACCGTCTGTACGCCACGCGTCAAGCCTAGAGCGACCATCGCCGTATGCGCGCCGTTCAAGATTCGTACTTTTTGCTGTCGGTAATCATCTAACTGATCGGTAAAAATAACGTTGAGACCTAAGTCGGGCCAGGGCAACTGCTGAGCCACTTCCGTAGGAGCATCAATGACTAAAAGATGGTACGGTTCGGCAGCGACCATTAGCTTGTCTTTTACGCCAAGGCGTTCCCGTAGCGCTGCTTCCTCCTGGTGCGGAAAGCCTGGTACAATTCGGTCAACTAAGGTAGTGCAAAACGTATTGGCTTGGTGAATCCACCGGATAAAGTCTTTGGACAGTTGCCAGTGTTCGGCGTAGCGAAGAATACAGTCACGGAGTTCGGTTCCGTTGTTTGGAATTAACTCACACGGTAAAAAGATGAAACCGCGGTCCAGTGCTCCCGCAAAATGGGTGAACCGGCGGTAGAGTAACTGCGTGAGTTTACCCGGAAAACTACTCGCCGGATGGTCCTCCCAACGGTCCGTCGCGTCGAATTGGATACCCGCCTCGGTCGTATTGGAGACGATAAACCGTAGGCTCGCTATTTCCGCTAAAGCCAGGTACTCCGTTGGGTTTTCCCAGGGGTGTACCAGCCGTTCTACCACGTCGATGCGTTGCTGCTGGTCCACCAACTGTCCGTCCTGTTGCCCGCGGGTCAAGACGTGGTAGAGGCCACCCTGTGCGCGCAATTGGTCAAAAGCGGCGCTGGGCCGGGGGCTAGATTTTAGCATGATAACACCGCCCGAAAAGTCCGTCTGGTCATTCCACCTTTGTACCATCCAGTCGACGAAGGCCCGTAAAAAGTTGCCAGAACCAAACTGTAAAAAAACGGGTGGTCGCTCCGGAAGGGTGTTGGTTTTTCGTTGCAGTGTTTTCATGCACAGTTGTTTATAAAGAGATTCCCCGTTTCCAGGGAATGAAGTCGTTCTGGTGCAATTGTTCCGCTTTGGTCTGGTATTCGCCACTGGCCGTAGCGATGAGCAATTGCAGCAGGTCTTCACCGAGTTCAGTAATCGTTCGTTCACCACGGATAACAGGACCCGCATCGAAGTCAATCAGGTCCGTCATGCGTTGGGCTAGTGCGGTATTACTGGCAATTTTGAGGGTAGGGGCAATGGGATTGCCCGTTGGGGTCCCCAGGCCCGTCGTGAACGCAATCAGGTTGGCACCACTTCCGGCTAGTCCGGTCGTGCTTTCCACGTCATTGCCGGGGGTACACAGTAAATTCAGTCCAGGAAGATGGGCAGGTTCCGTATAGTCTAGTACATCGACCACGGGGGAGTGTCCGCCTTTCTTGGCCGCTCCCGCCGATTTCATGGCGTCGGTAATGAGACCGTCGCGGATATTGCCGGGGGAAGGGTTCCACGCGAAGTCCGTACCTACGGCCTGCGCACGTGCGGAATAATCGGCCATTAATTGGCGAAATTTTTGGGCTAATTCATCGCTGGTGCAGCGGTTGATGAGTGCTTGCTCTACCCCGTTTAGTTCGGGGAACTCCGCCAAAATAGCCTGTCCCCCCAGGGCTACGAGTAGATCACTACAATGCCCCAAAACCGGATTGGCACTGATACCCGAAAAGCCGTCGGAACCGCCGCATTCCAATCCTAAACTAAGGTGTGCTATGCTAGCGGGTTGCCGCCGCTGTTCGTTGGCTTGTGCACAGCCGACGAAAGTTTTTTTGAGGGCTGCTGCCAAAAAGGCGCGTTCGGAAGTACTCTGCTGTTGCTCCAAGTAGTGAACGGGTTTCTGGTGCGCTCGTGGCCAGCGGTCAAGTGCCTCTTGCAAGAGCGCAATCTGCGCATTTTGACAACCCAAACTCAGCACGGTAGCACCCGCTACGTTGGGATGTTGGATATAACCCGCCAAAAGTTGGCAAAGGGTTTGGGCATCCTGCCGGGTACCACCACAGCCCCCGTCGTGAGTCAGAAAACGGATACCGTCGACTGCGGGGAACACCCGTTCTTCTGGTCGCGTTGGTGTTTGCAGCGCAAGTGGTTGGGCAAGGAGTGTATCTGCCGTAGCTCCGTTTGTATAGGCTTGAACCAAGGGTTGTAAATCAAAATGCTGTTGGTGCAGACGCTGGTAGCCCAAGGCCTCTTCCAATTGCTCCTGAAGTACCTTTACGTTCCGGTTTTCACAAAAAACCAGTGGAATCACTAGCCAGTAATTACGTGTTCCTACCCGACCGTCGGCACGTTGGTAGCCCTGGAACGTTTGCTTTTGCCAGCGCTCCACGGTAGGGGGCGACCAAGTATATCCCGCCTGACGTTCGCCATAAGGCGTCGTGGCGTGGGTTAGGTTATCAAGGCGCAAGCACTGTCCTGGATGGATCTCCTGGGTCGCTTTCCCGATGGTCACACCGTACATCCGGTATGCGGTACCGACGGCTCCTGTCACTAAGCTAAACTTGTGTTTGGCGGGAATACGTTCGAGTAGCGTCACGGACTGACCCGCCACGGTGAGCGTAGTGTCTGCGACCAGGGGGCGGAGCGCTACGGCAACGTTGTCGTCTGGATGGATTTTTATAGCTTGCATGTATTGTGAAGACGTTTTTTTACCGACTTGCCCTTACTCGGGTTGACATTTCAAAATGTCGTGGATACTCAATTTGTTCTAGCTTGATCGGTTCAATTTCTTTAACCGACGTGATCAACTCGAACGGCTCTTTCTGCGTTAGATCGATTTAAATCATATGTTTTGCATACCTCAGGTGTCTGCCGCAGACAAGTCTAATAAACAACAGAAGAACAACGATGCTCAAAATAGCCTTCTCCCCCGTCTACAAGTACCGTCTACCGGAGGGGCACCGCTTCCCAATGGTGAAGTACGAGCTGCTACCCGAGCAGTTACTGTACGAAGGCACGGTAACGAAGGACAACTTCTTCGCCCCGGACCAGCTTACGGAGGAGGTATTA
The DNA here is from genome assembly GCA_038748735.1 of Bacteroidota bacterium. Taxonomy (GTDB): domain Bacteria; phylum Bacteroidota; class Bacteroidia; order Chitinophagales; family Saprospiraceae; genus Lewinella. Next base: position 5,487 of record JBCDIR010000134.1, read on the forward strand.
TTGCAAACGCATACGGCCGAATACTGGCGCAAGCTGCAAACCCAAGATTTTACTCGCAAAGAAGAACGTGCCATCGGCTTCCCCATGCGGGCTGACCTCGTCGACCGGGGCCGCTACATTGCCCAGGGCACCATCCAGTGTGCGCTACTGGCTCAGCAGTACGGCGTGGCCATGAATATTGCGGGTGGTACCCACCACGCCTTCGCGGACCGGGGCGAGGGCTTTTGTGTCTTCAACGATTTTGCGATTGCGGCGAACTACCTGTTGAAGGAAGGTCTAGCTCAAAAAATCCTTATTGTAGATTTGGATGTTCACCAGGGCAACGGTACGGCGCACATCTTTCGGCACGAAGCGCGCGTATTCACTTTTAGTATGCACGGTGAACGCAACTATCCTTTACGTAAGGAACAGTCGGACCTAGACATTGGACTCCCCGATAAAACGGAGGATGCGGCCTACCTCAGTGCGCTGGAGCAGCAGCTGCCGCGTCTGTTAGATGAGGTAAAGCCTGATCTGGTTTTCTATTTGGCGGGAGTAGATGTGTTGGAAACGGACCGCCTTGGCCGCCTCAGTTTGACCGCAGCAGGATGCAAACGCAGGGATGAAACGGTCTTTCGGCACTGCCAACAACGCAACTTGCCCGTGGCGGTGAGTATGGGCGGTGGCTATTCCGTTCGGATCGCCCACATTATTGATGCCCACGCCAACACTTTTCGCGCGGCTAATGAGATATACTTCTGAGCCGAGACAAGGTAGGTCACTACCAGACATAAAAAAAGTCGAACCCGGTAGGTTCGACTTTTTGCTTATAATCCCATGAACATATCCAAAATAAGTTGCTCTTTTTTGAAAAAAGCGGTCGGAAATTTTGCTGATTACCAGCAAGGAATTACTTTTGTCTTATCAGTTGAAAAAATTGTAACATAACCTTATAACAAATTGTAATCTCACAACTGATTCGTATAATCCCATGACTAACGACCTATTCGAGGTGAGGAGAGCAGATCCTCACCTTTTTTATTTATAGTCGAAGGTATTATTATTTGCAGATAGTTGCAGGTCCGTCCTGACAAAAGCTGTTGGTCAGGACGTCCTACTACCAACAAATTATAATCCCATGAACATGTCAATTTTTGTGATTATCGGGTGGCTTTCCTCCCTCTCACATTACAAATATGCAGCAGCTTTCACCCCCTACCAACTACATTAT
>JBCDIR010000135.1:0-6666 GCA_038748735.1 Bacteroidota bacterium
ACTTCACCACCTCACCACTTCACCACCTCACCACTTCACCACCTCACCACTTCACCACTTCACCACCTCACCACTTCACCACCTCACCACTTCACCGCTTGCGAGGATTTGCAATCCGAGCAAACAACAACAAAAATTAATGTTCCCTACCCTCCCCCATACCCTCCGCGAGCACGGCCTCAAAGCTGACGTACGCACGCTACTGATGCTGCGCAAAAGCATGGAAAAGGGCTTGGTGCGCACCGTCGGAGATTTGTACTTAGTGCTAAAGGGTTTGGTGACCAATGACCCCAAGGACTACGGCCCCTTCAGCGAGGCGTTTTACCAGTACTTTTTGACCATTGACTTTTTGCCGGGCGAAAAGTTGGAGCAAGCCATCCAGCGTTCCCGCGTCTACCAAGAGTGGCTAGAGCGCGAAGACCTGGAAGACGAAGAGACCGACGAGGATTTGGTTGGAAAATTCTTGGACGAGGTTCACCTCAGCAGCTACGATATTCAGCAAGTCCTGGACGGGGAAGAAATCTTTCGCCAAGACCAAGCCGACCTAACCGACGACGATGGCGAGGCGGCTACCGACGACGAAGCCTTTCCCGACGATCCACTCCAACGCGCCGCCGACTACAGCAATATGACCCTCGAAGAGCTGTTGGAACGCATGCGCGAAGTGGCCAAACACCAAAAACGCGACCATAAAGGCGGCAGTCACTGGATTGGTCAGGGTGGCGTATCGCCCTACGGACACGGAGGCGCAGCGGTGGGCGGTATCCGCTTGGGCGGCGCGGGCGGCGGTAAGATGGCACGCAAAGTCATCGGCGACCGCAACTACTATCCCGTAGATCGGAAAATGCCGCTCTCCGACGATAACATTGACGTGGCGCTGTCTTTTTTGAAGGGCATCGAAGAAGAATCCGCGCAGCTCGAACTCGACGTACCGCTCACCATCAAAGAGGGCATCAAGGAAGGTGGATTATTTTTACCCATCCAGGAAGAAAAAAAGGAGCAAAAGCTGCGGGCGCTCCTGTTCGTTGATAACGGCGGCCGCTCCATGACCCCCTACGTGCGGGTAGTATTGAAGCTATTTTCTAAAATGAAGCGTCGCTTTGAGCACGATTTGAAAACCTACTACTTTCACAACACCATCTACGGCGGGGCGTACACGGATCCGGCGCGGCGTAACTTTGAGGCCCTGGATAAGATACTGGCCAACGCCAAAGACCACCAGGTGTTCGTCATCGGAGATGCGGACATGGCCCCCTACGAACTATCGCAGTCGAGCATTGCGAACTGGCAAGCGGTGGTCGAACGCTTTCCGCGGGCGGTCTGGCTCAATCCGCTGCGGGAACGCTACTGGGAGTACGCCTTTACGGTCAACATTATCAAGAGCTTTTTCGAGATGTATCCGCTAACGGTCGGCGGACTGGAAAAGGCGGTTTTGTATTTGAATAAGCGGCGGGCTAGGCGTTAACTGCGGGCGCTAACGAAGCGGCGGAAGCCAGTGGCCTAGCGATGTGTAGCAGTGCCAGCACGCGTGCTGGCAGACACGTTCCGTAGGACGTGGCCGAGCGAGTAGCGAGCTGCGTAACGCCCGCCTACTGTGCCACCGGCCGGCAGGTAGCGACCACGCCCTAGCGTGGAAGGCCCCAAAAAAATATCAAACCAACAACTATGCGTTACTGCTTACATCTTAGTTATCTAGGTGCCCACTTTCACGGTTGGCAGTGGCAACCCAACGTAAGGACGGTGCAGCAAGTCATTGAGGACAACCTGGCGCATATTCAAAAAACAAAGATTGGCTTGGTGGGCTGCGGGCGTACGGATGCGGGGGTTCACGCCAGTGATTACTATTGTCACTTCAATTTGGAAGAACCGCTAGTGGAACGCCTCGTGTTCAAACTCAACCACGCCCTGCCGCGCACCATCGCTATCCACAGCCTGCGGCCCGTAGCGGCAAATTGGCACGCCCGTTTTTCGGCCACGGCACGCGCTTACGTATACCGTGCGCACGCCCGGAAGGATCCGTTTAAGGAATTCACGTCGACGCTATTACCGTACGAATGGGAGGAGCTGGACCTAGCCTCGATGCAGGCCGCTACTCAATTGTTTACCCAGTACGAGGATTTTCGGGCGTTTTGCAAAGTGCCCGATAAGCACAATCACACCCGCTGCCGCCTGGACCGGGCCGAACTTACGATCAATGCAGCGGACCAATCCCTGCGGCTAGACATTCGCTCGAACCGCTTTTTACAGGGAATGATCCGGCTGATCATGTCGCATTTGCTCAACGTGGGGTTGGGCAAGTTGAGCGTGGCCGATATTGCGCATTGCTTGCGAACGGGCGAGCGTTCGTCTTTCTTCAAAATGGCTCCGCCGCAGGGTTTGACGCTCTGCCAAATTGAGTATCCGCCTATTCCCTACCTTTCGGAGGAGGAATAGAATCCAGTTGCCGTGTCTCTTCGTGGATGACTTCACCTTGCAGCGCCCGATCTTGTTCGGCAGCTTGGCGCATACCCAGTAATCCGTCGATCACGGGCTGAGGATCCAACTTTTTCTTATTGAGGTGACGGTGAAACATCACCAGCAAAAAACGCGTCATATCGTCGGGGTGATGCAGTTTCAATTCATTGAGGTAAACCGTCAGGCGCGAGCCGCCGTAGAAGCCCCAGTTGTGGGACATCCAACGGCCCAAGCTAAAGAACGGTACCGTCACCGCTTCGCGCTCGCTGAGGCGGGCAAATTTTGCTCGGTCACTGGCGTCGGACAGCAGCGTCAACTGGACAAAGACCTCTCCCAAATCTTGCGGAATATATACCCCGTAAAGTTCCTGCTGTCGGACGCGCCACTCGTAGGTTTTTTCGTGTTGTGCTTCGGTGAGTGGAGGCTGCGCCCCCTGCGCATAAAGGTCGCCTCCTAACAACAGAGCCACGGCGATAAACAAGCGTATCATATGAAAATAATCGTTGGTTACGGTGTGGAAACGCTGAGCGGAGGGCAAATATTGGCACTGGCTTTCTAAAACCAATACCACACACTAGTCTTAATTCACCTTGACCTACCTTAGATTTGCAAAAAGTAAATCAGCATGATTATCATCCTCAACGGCGCGCTGGGCGTAGGAAAGACGTCCGTCTCCTGGGCGCTTAATCAACTACTGGAACCGTCCGTCATGTTGGACGGTGACTATTTAGGGGCCGTCAATCCGTTTGATTTGCACGACCCTCAACGTACAGCGTATCTGTACCGGACCGTGGCACACCTTATCCGTTTTCATCAACAGCACGGCTTCCAGTATTTCATTTTCAACTACGTTTTTGAGCACGCAGAAGCGTTACAACAACTGTATCGCGAGCTCGCACCGCTGGCGTTGGATACGCATAGTTTCTTATTAGAATGTAGCCCGGAAACGCAACGTCAACGAATCAGCAAACGCAATAACCAGCAAGTAGAATGGGAACTAACACGCGGGCCAGAATTACTAAAAATAATGGCAAAAGCGCAGCAAAATGGCTTCATCGGAAACACCATTGCTACCGAAGGAAAAACCCCAACAATCACAGCACGTGAAATTTTGAACACCATTCAGCACACCACAGGTCCTTAGCCGCTCTACGGATTTAACCCTCGTTATACTTGGTTGTCTGAATACACTAAAGTCACACGGTGGTTGGACACAATGCTACCTCATTAAAATCACCTCCCCCCCACGCGTCATCCGCTGACCATTGACCAGCCGAAAGCGCGCCCAGTACGTGAATACGCCCGCGTCCAGTGGTTGCCCTTTCCAGGTGCCATCCCAGCCGTGGCGCTCGCTGTTGAGGGGCCAGTCTACGGCTTGGAAGACGGGGTTCCCCCAGCGGTCAAAAACGATGATTTCTTCCAGGCGTTGCACTTGCACTTCGTTGGCAAAGAAATGCCAGTAGTCATTTACTTCGTCCCCATTCGGTGAAAAGGCCGTAGGTACGTAAACGAGTAACTCGTCCAGGGTTTCCAACTCAACGTCCAGGGTTTGGCTACAGCCAAAAACATCCGTCACCGTCAGGGTAAACAGCTCCGCCCCCAGTGTACGCAGGAGCGGATAGGGACAATTTTCACAGGACAACTGCCCCAGCGGACTGTCCCAGTCAATGGTCGCAATGAGACTGATGGGCAATTGCCAATCCACTTCTAGCGGGCTTTCCACTCCGACGGGTAAGCGAATGGATTCGGGTAAACGGACCATCCCATTGGGGTAGAAAGCGGGTTCCGTCCAGTTGAGGGACGCCTCGCAGCCCAGTTGGTCCACCAAAGTAATGGGATAGTTACCACCGGGCAAAAGGTTGCTCGGCCAATCGTCTTGTAGTAAACCACCACTGAGACGGTAGCGGTACGGAGGCGTACCACCGTTCGCACTCAGCCTCAGTTGGCTAGCAAATAGATCGTCACAGTTAAAAATTGGTCCCGTTAGTGGTGGCGGGTGGTCAATAGTCCAGGTGTAGCGGCGGACACAACCCTTCGCATCACTGATGTCGGCGGTATACGCTCCCGCAGCGAGTGCGGTACGTTGCGGCCCCGAGGGACCGTCCGTCCAAGTGATCGTATACGGGTCCGCAGCGCGCAGTACATCGACGAAAATAGAACCATCCGCCACGTCCGGGCAGCTGGCATCTTGTAGCCACCCTTCCGCCATAATTTCCCAGACGTCCAGGTCGGCTTGCCCGCTGGCCGTGCCCGTACAGGCCGCATCCCGCACCCCTAATAAAGTGTATTGTCCGCCCAGCGTCGCCGGAAAATCGGATAAGGTGGCTAACGTCAAGTTTTGCGGAGAATTATTGTCAATCTGGTAAGTCAGCGTCAGCGGTGGAATGGCGGTGGCCGTCAGTGGAAACCAAGCCGTATCACCCCAGCAAATTTCGGCTTCGCCCGCGAGCGTGGCCACGGGCGGCGTAGCGGCTTGAATGAGCGCACTGGCCTCCGCGGACTGGCCACACAAATCCGTAACCGTCACCTCGTAGACCGTGGCACCGGGCGGACCACTGAGGGTATTGTTAGTACTACCGTCACTCCACGCGTAGGCGTAGGGCCATACGCCCCCCTGCTGTTGCGGCGCGAGTACGCCCGGCTCGTTGGGGCAAGCATAGCCATCCGTCAGTTCCAAGGTCAGTTCAGGTGCGGGAAGCAGAAACAGGTCCGCCGAATCCGTATAGCAAGCACACGGAATATCTAGTACGAGGCGTAGCAACTCGTCCTCCAGCATATCCGGAGCGGGAAAGCTGCTGATGGGCAAGTCTACGTAGGCGGCTCCGGCGGGAATGATGGCTTCGTTGGGCAGGGCGGCAATATCCTGCCCCGGCACAACGGTCGAAGCATCCGCCACGTCAAAGTTAATCCGCAGCGGCACCTCCTGCGAGCTACCCGGTGCCCGGTGAAAGCGAAAAACAGCGTCTTCACAGCCCGCGTACAGTTGGTTCGGCCCGGCGGATTGTCCGATGGCTTCAACGCTGATTTCGCCCCCCAATTGAAAACTACCCGCTTCGAGAAAAACCGCCGAATCGTAGATCGCGTCCGCTACGTCCCCAATGACCATCCGCATGTGGTATACTTCGCAAACCTGCACCCGCAGCTTGGCCGTGAGCACCGTCGTGAAGCCGTCGTACTCAATCGTTTCTAGGTGCTGCGGAAGTACGTCGACGAGTTCGCAGCGCGACACATCATCCGGCAGTTCGTTGTGAACGTAATACTGCGGATTTTCGGCGTGGTTGATACTGTTGATGGAAACGTACTCTTCACTATTCGGCAAGCGCGCTACGTTGACGGCATCATCCGTAAACGGTCCGGCGTAACCGGGTCCGCTGACAAAAAAACCGAAAACATCGTTGTAATTGCTATTGGCAAACTCACAGTATTCTTCCGAAGCAAAAACGTAACGAAACTCCACCAGTGAGTCCAGCGGTACGAAGTCGAATTCGATGGCGACCGCGTCAAAAATTTCGCCGCCGGAGAGCAATTCCAAATCAGCATCCCCGTCCGGGCCGGGTAAACTTGTACTCCGATCCGTAGCTTGGTTGGGTCCCTGTGCAAATTCGGTATAGCCCGTCGACAAGATGATGCCGCGCTCGATGCCAATGGTTTCCAGACCGTTCTCAAAGAAACCGATCCCCTTTTCGTGGCCCGAAGAAGTGACCAAGTCGATATTTTCACAAGCACTATTAGCAAAAATATCCAAGACCAAAGCCTGCGCCGAGAAATCATTATGGGTAACCAAACCCGTTTCCTGTGCTGCTAAACAGCACGTCCACAGCAGTCCCATTCCGCACCAAAACGAGCGATTAACCATTGGTGATAACGAGTTTATGAGGGGCAAGCGGATAAGGAAAGGGAACCAAAATCAGCTTAAAGATACGGTACTCCAGAAATTTAACGCTAGATGTAGATAAAATTATCCACATTTAAGTAACTCCAAGCCCGTAAACACGGTATACGTGAGGGATACGACGGAACTTGGTCTTTGCCAGTACTGGCGCCGAATGACTACCGAGGTGCAATTTACCGAAGCTGTTTTCCGGTCAATTACTGGTTCCTACCGTTACTTCCCCCCAGAGACCGTCCTAAAATTAATTTTTTTCATATGAGAAAAATTAATACTTTGAGCACGTCAATGTATGAACTTGTATAATAATGTCTGCGATAGGC
>JBCDIR010000136.1:0-6666 GCA_038748735.1 Bacteroidota bacterium
AGTTCCGCCAGGCCAATGGATAGCAATTGGTTATTGGCAATGAACCACAAATTTCGGTCGCTTACCGCAAAATCTTTGATGGAACTGCTGACCAAACCATCCGCTATACCCAAATCGGTGATGGTTCGAGTAGCTAAGTCAATGAGTTGGAAACCCTGACGTCCAGAGAGATAGAGATGGTCATTTACCAAGGTGATTTGCTGGACGGTATTGCTTCGTAAGCCATTTGTTTTGTTTAAGAAAGTAGTCACTTTTTTCCCATCGTAACGCAGTAGACCGTGGGCTTGGCTGGCAATGTACAATAGGCCGTTGTAAAAGCGAAGTTGATGGGCTAAAATGGGGCGCTGGTGCCAGACAAGTGGTGTCAATTTCCCCTGCTGATCAATGCGATAGACACCGGTAAGTGTAGCCAGGTAACAGTGCTTTTGGACTGTATCATAAGCAATACTGACGCAGCGCTCTTGCAAGGGTTGGAAAACGTAAAGTTGCGCCAACTGCTCATCTCGTAACCAAGTAGGTGCCCGGAAAGTAGTATCGGGACCGTAGCGTTTTACGCAAGTAGAAGCGGCAATCAGCAGTGTCTCTTCGTCTATCAATGTAGCGTCTTTATCCGCCCCCCACGGCAACGTATTTTGAAAATACAAACTGGGATAATCTGGTAGCCAGCCTCCTCGGTAATCTGGAAAATAGAATAAGCGGTCACCACCAGAAGGCGTTGTGCGTAAAAACTGATTTTCCCCTTGCCAATAGCGGTGTATTCCCCGCGATTTATCCACAAAAAATACGGTGTCTCCTGGACTGACGGCCACGTCTAGTAGTTGACGAAAGTCGGCCCCAATAGGGTGGCGAATAACCCGCTTGTTCGGCACCACCAGCACCCCAGCACCAAAAGTTCCCAGGAAAAGCGTACCATCTAGTTCTGCTATACAAGAAATGAACTGTAACGGAATCTTGCGTTCCGAAACTTGAATCGTATCGTTACGTAAACGAACGCTGGCGAGGCCAAAATCGGGGTAAAGTACCCAGGCTTCGTCGGTAGTGAGCTGACGAGAACTGCGGGTTGGTAAGTCACCTTGAATGGGTAGATAGCGCTGCCGTTTGAGGTCAAAAGCAGCGTGCCGAGTGGGGTCCATTACCAGCAAATTACTATCGAGGAGCAAAGGGCCCCGCGGATCACAAGTGGCGGGTATCGGGTAGGGAAGTGGACTTAAGCTATCGCCCTGTACAATGGCAAGGCGCTGTCGCGTTTGAAAACTGGCACTGAGGCGGCCATCCGGCAATTGGCAAAGCGCATTGGTCGGTTCCTCCTCAGCGGAAAGCACCCGGAACGTATCGACTGTGAGAAGTAAACAAGCCTGTGAAAGGAAGAACAACTGGTCAGCACCGTCAAACTGTAAAAAGACCTCCGCATTCAGGTAGGATTTAGGAATTTGTACGACTTTTCGCAGCGAATCTCGTTGCAGTGTAAAGACGCCCCCGGCTAGGTCAACACCGTGAACGATACCTCGTGAATTGGCCGTCAGGCTAAAGAGCGCCCCTTGTGGAGCAACGCCTTCGGCGGAGGGAACAACCTGCATACGCCCCTGCCGGTAAGTGTAGAGCCCCTGGTTAGTAGACACGTACAAACGACCATCCGACAGTGGCAGTACGTTATAGATTTCCGCATCACTCAACTCGTCACTACCCAGCGTGAAATAGCTGAAATCTTGTCCAACTAGTACGCTACCGTACAGACTCAGCAATATTGATATGTACCAAGTTGCCTTCACGTTCGTAGCTGTACGATTTGCTCGTAAGCACGCACCTGGCTGCGGGCTAGCTTAGCGCGGATACCGTTGCGAAGAATGAGCGTCTGTTCGCTCTTATTGCGAAATTGTATGGCTTGGAGATGGATAATCCAGGTCCGGTGCGAGCGAAAAAAGGGCGGCTTGGGTAGGCGATCTTCGAAGTACTTTAGGTTCTTACTAGTGGTGAATTGTGAGCCATCCGTTAGATGAAAAACAGCGTAAGCTCCACTCGCTTCGATAGCCAGAATATCAGCTAATGCGACTACCCGTCGGTCACCAGTCTCAGGTATGATGAGTTGACTGGAAGCGTTGGGATTGAACTGCTGTAACAAGGCTTGATACGCTCGTTCATTGGCTCGTAAATTTATGTTTTGATGCAGTTTCGCTATGGTTTCCGCCAAGCGATTCCGGTTGATGGGCTTGAGTAGATAATCGAGGGCCGACAACTCAAAGGCTTTGATGGCATACTGGTCATAGGCCGTCACGAAGACAATGTGAAAGTCGATAATATCTACGAAGTTGACCAATTCATAACCAGCGTATTTGGGCATTTGCACGTCTAAAAAGACGACCTCCGGGCGTAATTGTTGGATGCCCTCGGCGGCCGTCGGGATGTCTGCATATTCGCCAACGATCTGAATTTCGGGATGGGCAGCCGTCAGCAAATTCCGTAGGACCCGTCGAGAGCGGGCCTCATCATCGACGAGTAGGGCAGACAATTGGGGCATGATGATTAGCAAGTTTAGTAGAGTGAATGTACGGGCTTGTGGGGAATTGTACAAGGCACGCTTCCTGTTACCGACCATTAGGAAAGCACTACTTCAATATGGTGAGCGATCAAGCGCAGTTTAATTAGTGCCGATAGCTATCCTTTTGAGCAGTATACGGCCGCGCGGAGTGCGATGCAGCGCTACAATGAGGGGCTTAAGAAGTTTGACGAAGTTGCGGGTGTGGCTACGACGTCATCATCATCGGTGGCAGCTACGCGGGCCTCTCCGCAGCGATGACCTTTGGTAGAGCCATCCCTTTTACCGATGGAACAAGGACGAACTTAGACGCTCTTTACCACCGTGTAGCTTACGAACAACACTACAAATCCCCGCACAACCAGGCTGTCAGTCAACGGAGGCAGGCTACATTCAGATAAATGCTTTTCAGCAAACCTCCCTACCGGGCGTCTACGCCGTAGGAGATGCCACTACTTTCCTTAGGGCCATTTCTGTGTCCAGTACTAGCGGCACGAAAGCGGGTGGTATACTGAACCACGAAATTGTTACTGAAGTGCTTTATTTTCAAGAACTTTAGCCCAATTTCAACTCTTCTTATACTGTTAAAATTATCCAATGAACATGTCCAACCTCCGCAACCATACCTCCGAAGTCCTCTCCGATAACTGGTACACGCTCTATAAGCATACCTACGAGTTGCAACTCCGTGACGGCTCCTGGTCCCGCCAAGTGCGAGAAGCCTACGACCGGGGCAACGGCGCGGCGATCTTATTGTACAATAAAGAACGTGGTACCGTGCTGCTCACCCGCCAGTTTCGTCTGCCGACCTACATCAACGGCAATCCCGACGGTATGATGATCGAAGCCTGTGCGGGCCTCCTCGACGAAGATGAGCCCGACGAGTGCATTCGCCGTGAAACCGAAGAGGAAACCGGCTACCGCATCCAGGAAGTGGAAAAAGTGCTGGAAGCCTATATGTCTCCCGGGTCGGTCACCGAAGTGCTGCACCTTTACCTCGGAGAGTATCACGCCAGTCAAAAGGTCAGCGAAGGCGGCGGCCTGGCGGAAGAAGCGGAAGACATCGAAGTCCTAGAATACTCCCTGGACGAGGCCCTCGAAATGGTCAAAAACGGAACTATCCGGGACGCGAAAACGATTATGTTGTTGCAGTACGCGCGTTTGCACGGAGTGTTGTGATTTCTACTATACCGCAGCGTGGGAACACTCTCACGCGCCAAGCGAGTACAAAACTATGAGCAAAACAACTACCAAATACGCCATCTCCGATATTCACGGTGCGCACCAAACTTTCCAAGCCGCGCTAGAGATCATGAACCTGACCAAGGAGGACGAACTCTATCTACTGGGTGATTACATTGACCGTGGTCCGGACAGCAAAGGCGTCATCGACACCATCTGGCAACTCCAAGCGGACGGCTATCAGGTGCATTGTTTGAAAGGCAACCACGAGGAAATGGTCGCCGATCAGTATTACGATCCCTATTCTAAATATTCCTACAAAGATCCTCAACTCATGGCCAGCTTCGGGGTCTACGGACTACGCGAGATTCCGCGTAACTACATCGACTGGATGCGGGCGCTGCCTCATTACATTGAAGTAGACGATTACATCTTGGTTCACGCGGGACTGAATGGGCTAATAGACGACCCTTTACGGGATACGGACTCCATGCTGTGGATACGCGACAGCCGCAGTACCCTTAATCACCAGTGGCTGGACGGGCGCATCGTCGTACACGGACATACACCGATTGCTCGCTACGGGATTCAGCACTATTTGCAACACCTGGATCAGGTACCCGATCTCAATATTGACAACGGTTGCGTGTTCGGGCGTCGCAGTGACCAATTGGGTAGTCTTTGTGTATTGGACCTGACCAACCGAGACGTGGTTTTTGTGAAGTGTTTGGATTAAGAGTTGTAACTATCTCAAATATCCGGCTACCTTTGGGACAAATTTTTCCAATGAATGTTCCTTTAAGCCGTCCCATCATTTTCTTCGACATTGAGTCAACGGGACTCAACGTTATCCGTGACCGGATTGTGCAGATTGCGTTGGTCAAGTACAGTCCCAAGCAGGCCGAACCCGAAGAGCGTACCTACCTCATTAACCCCGGTATTCCGATCTCGGAGGAGGCTATGGGCGTACACGGGATCACGCCGCAGGACGTGGCGCGCAAGCCGTTGTTTCACCAACTGGCCCAAGAAATTTATGACTTCATCGGTAATGCGGACCTCAGCGGCTACAACTCCAACCGCTTTGACGTACCCATGCTCATGGAGGAGTTCGCCCGGGCGGGACTGGAATTCAGTGTGGATAACCGTCGCTTAATCGACGTGCAGCGGATTTTCTACAAAATGGAACCCCGGACACTCTCCGCTGCGCTGAAGTTCTACTGCCAAAAGGAGATGGAAAACGCCCACGATGCCCTGGCCGACGTACACGCTACGGTTGACGTATTCCTCGGCCAACTCAAAATGTACGAAGGGCAAACCTACGTGGACGGTGACGGTAACGAGACCCCCAACGCTATTCAACCCGACATCAAAGCGCTCCACGATTTTACCAACGATACCCGCTTCGTAGATGCGACCCAGCGCATGAAGTACGGTCCCCAGGGAGAAATCGTTTTTGCTTTTGGCAAATACAACGGCCAGCGCGTAGCCGATGTCTTTAAAAAAGATAAAGCCTACTACAATTGGATCCTCAACAAAGAGTTTTCGTCGCAAGTCAAGCAAATCGCCAAACGTATTATGAAAAGTACGCAAGGCTAGGACTATTATTCTTCCTGTTGTGCTCGCTAACGGCCTGTTACGAAGAGGTGGAAGGTTGCTTGGATACGCGCTCCACGAATTTTGACCTAGACGCAGATCTGACTTGTGCAGACTGCTGTACTTATCCGGAGTTGCAGATGCGCTTTAGGACTACCTGGTCCGAAAATGGCGAGGAAGTTCCTCTGCGTTCCGATACGTTTTACCACGATGTAAATAATAACCCGTTTCGATTTGAGCGCTTGCGTTTTTACTGGTCCGCCATTCAGGTACAACTACTAGATGGGAGTGCACTCAGCATGATTGACTCCATTCAATTGACGATTGCGGAGACCCCCGCAGATACTACCACTCGTGTAGTAGTCGATGATTTTATGCTCGGCAACATTAGCTCTACCACGGCTAAAGCGGAGGTTGGTACCCTCTACGCAACGGGACTCGCTACTGGTTTTAGTGGGCAATTGGGCGTTCCTGACCCTGCCAATAAAACGGTGGTGGGAACATTGGCCAGTACGCATCCCTTGGGACCACAAATCAACGGGATGAACTTGGGTACGGAAGTCGGTTACATCTTTGCGAAGGTGGAGTTTTTCCAGGACACCATTGCTACGGATACCCTCCTGCGGGCGATCAATATCTACGGTCCCGAGGTGCTTCAACCTATTGCGTATACGCTTTTGGATCCGACGACGCTGGTGGAGGGCCGTTCGCCTGTTTTTGAACTTGACGTGGACTTGGGCCGCCTATTTAACAATATTGACGTGCGCTCAGCGGACACGTTGGGCATGAAGCAGCAGTTTGTCGATAATCTTACACAAATCTTTCAATTAACCAAGCTGTTAAACGAGTGAATCACGTAATTTTGGTGGTAAAATATTGAAATAATGAAGAAGCTTTTTCCCGTGCTGCTGCTACTGGCAACGGTCACTTTTCTAGCTTGCCCCGCAGAATCAGACGATCCGGCCACTTTGCAGATCAATTTTAAAACAACCTACGACGGAGCACCGCTCGTCATGCTGGACCAGGAATACACTTACCCGGATGGTAATCCGCTCAAAGTACAAGTATTCAACTACTACATTTCTAATCTTGGCCTCACTAAGGGGTTGGGAATAGTCGAAGCATTATCGGAAGTAGACCTGCTTGACTTCAGTGAAATCTATACACAAGCGGACGCAGAACGCGGCATTGTACGCCTGTACGAAGAAGTGCCGTCGGGTACTTACGACGGCCTAACGTTTGGCCTCGGCGTAGCCGAAGACCTCAACGCTACCACTCCGTCCGATTACGAAGGCGGACACCCTTTGTCCAGCAACCACTGGACGGGTTTAAGCAGCTACGTTTTTGCTAAAATCGAA
>JBCDIR010000137.1:0-6664 GCA_038748735.1 Bacteroidota bacterium
CACGCTCGGTATCATCATTGTGAGCGTGCCACTATTGGCAATAATTTCAAAAAGACTTTGGCTTTCCTTGACGGGTTCTTCCGAACCAATATCTGCTGTTTGGAAAAACAGAAGAAGCTGCTGGAACATATTAGTTGTTGGTTTTTGTGAACATGATCTCGAATTTTCGGGCTAACGAAAATCGGGGATGAGATTCTTTTAACGAGTGTTAAGAGCCGCAAATTATTAAAAACACGAACGTTTTTGCAATTTTCCATTGAATTCTTGTGGGCTAATTGACGGTTCGGCACAACAATCGGTGGGTTTGTGGTTTTTTCCTCCTATCTTAACCTGGTCTAGGCTGAGCCGAGCGCCAGAGTGTGATTTCCTACCTGTTTGGTATCCTCGCTGGCAGGCAGGAAATCGCAGTCACTAAAAAACATAATCCATTTTAGACTTGTTTGCCCAGAGCCTCAAATGGCTGCAAGCGGCAAATTTTATCCTATACTTCGTTAGAAAGCCTCGCCGTAGCTAAGGCTATGCCTACGTTTTCTGCCTTGTTCAAAATAAAATTTGCTGCGCTTTCGCTCATTCATGCCTGGCCAAACAAGTCTATTGATGATATAGACTGCTCAGACCAATAAAACTTTCGATTATGTACCGTATTTCGTTTTTATGGTTTTTGCTGCAAGTACTGTTGGTGACGTCTGGCTGGGCGCAAACCGAGCTAGGTGGCATCGTCAACGTCTATGGCCAGTTTACGGGTCAGGAAGATTGTACCAACACCATCACCGTTACGAATGCCGAACAGTTTGCGCCGGGGATGGGGCTAGTGATCATTCAGATGGGGGGAGCCAATAGCGTAGTCAGTAACAACGCAGATTTTGGTACGGTGAGCACTTACAACGGGGCGGGCCAGTACGAATATAACCGCATTACGGAGGTGGTTGGCAACACCCTGACGTTAGCGTTTTCGCTGGTGGGAGATTATCTGGTCGGTGAAACACAAGTGGTTGGTTTTCAGATTCAGGAAAACGCAACGGTCACCCAGACGGTGACGGCCCCAGTTTGGAATGGGTTGATGGGCGGGGTAATTGCCCTCGAAGTAAACGGAACGCTGACCCTCAACGCCGATGTAGACGCTAGCGGACGGGGTTTCGGCGGTGGCCGTACGGATACTCCAGTGAATAACAATTGTAATGCGCTCACCTTTGCCAATAACTACGCTTACGCTCCCAGCGACTGGCGCGGCGCGCAGAAGGGAGCGGGTATTACGCGGCTCAATTCGCAAGATTCGCACGGACGCGGCGCCCAGGCCAACGGTGGCGGTGGTGGTAATGATCACAATAGTGGCGGCGGTGGCGGTGCCAATCTGGTCAGCGGTGGCCGCGGCGGCACCAACGAAGAACCCAGCTTCTTCGGTTGTAATGGTAACTTTCCCGGCGAAGGGGGCAAAGCACTAGACGCCTTCAACGGTCAACGCCTATTCCTGGGCGGCGGTGGGGGGAGTGGTCACTCGAATAATCTGCCCGTAGCGGGCGGTGCGGGCGGCGGGATTGTCATCATCAAAGCCAGTAATTTAGTGTTCGCCAACGGCAGCATTCGAGCGGATGGGCGAGCTGCAACCGCTACGGAAGGCGACGGTGGCGGTGGTGGTGGCGCGGGGGGAACTCTGCTCCTGCTGGTCGAAAACGCGGTAAACAACGCTTCCGTTAGTGCCGACGGGGGCGATGGGGCATCCGTCGCGCACGGGGGGGCAGATCGCTGCTTCGGGCCGGGCGGCGGCGGTGCCGGTGGCGCTATTTGGCAAAGTCAAAACATTGGTCTGCCGACCAGTGGTGGCCTAGCGGGTCGCACGCTCAATTCGAGTGCCTGTGGCGAAGGAACCAACGGTGCGCAAAACGGGGAAATTGGCCCCGTAGGTACGCTGACGAACTGGAATCAAGGACCAGAATTTGTCGAAAACGGGGTACTGAGCGTTTCGCCCGACCAGACGGCCTGTACTTCGGGAAACTTGGTTCTATTTGCCGAAGTGGGTACGCCTTTGGACCTTGGCCAGTGGCAGTTTCGTCCCGCAGCGGATCAAGCGTGGACAGATTTGGGGGAAGCGGGTTTGAGTACAAATGGTCAGGATTCGGTATTTTTCACCTTACCCGTGGTGTCCGACCTACAGACGGGCTTTTACCGCTACGTACCCAACGGTGCTTTTGGTTGTCCGGTGGAACCGGGCGCGGCGATTTTTGTGGACGTATTGCTGGGGGCGACGGTAAACCCTACCTTTACCATTACGGAGAATACCGTCAATTTTGCGGCTAACTTATCCGGCGAAGGTACGCTCGAATGGCAACTAGCTCCCGGCGAAACCAGCACGGAGGAATCGCCCGTTTACACTTTCCCCGGGCCGGGAACCTATCCGGTGGAGCTAAGCCTGACCGATATTTGTGGAACGAGTACTATTAGCTTGGAAGTAGTGATCGGTGAACCCATACAGGCCAGCATCTTGACGAGTAGCAGCAGTGGCTGCGCGCCCCTGAGTGTATTGTTTGAAGATAATTCCGATGGAAATGTAACCAGCAGAAACTGGACGTTCCCCGGCGGTAACCCCGTCGCCAGTGAAGCCGTCAATCCGCTGGTCGTATTTACGGAACCGGGGATGTACACCGTCACTTTATCCGTTAATAACGGTACGACCGAAAGCAGCAGCGAACAAGTGATCGAAGTGATGGAGGCCCCCGTAGCCAGCTTTACCTTTCAAGCTGATTTGTTGACCGTCGGTTTCGAGAATACCTCAACCGGGGCTACGACTTACCTGTGGAACTTTGGTGACGGCAGTACCAGTACAGCAGAAAATCCCGTACATACCTACGCGGCGGCGGGCAACTACGAGGTCACCCTCAGCGCGAGCAACAGCAGCTGCGGGCAAGCTATTTCGCAGAGCATTCCCATCGTGGCTAGTAGTGCGACTACCGTAGTGAGGCCCGAACTGGTCCTCTTTCCCAATCCGGGCAAAGACTGGCTCCGGGTCAATACCCGCGACGAGGTTTTCCTCTCCTTCTGGACGCCGGGCGGTCAGTTGCTCCACACGGCCATTACCAACGCTGTACGTCCGCAGGTATATACGCAGTCCTTGCCCGCAGGCTTGTATTTGGTTCAGCTGCGACGGCGCGGGGTGAGTCAGTGGGTGAGGTGGGTCAAGGCGCGGTAGGTTGATCCAAATGGACGCATTTTTCAGTGGAATTGAATTAGTATACCGATTTACTTGGGTAATAAGAATACTCCATTAGAGATTCGGCCAGTAGTGACTACGTGCGCGTTAAATCCTGGGGCCGAATGGTCACATTGCTAGAAAGAATAGCAACAAAGGCCGGACCTCTCTGAGGTCTAAGGCCACACAAATATCGTAGCGCTTTGGACTGCTTTCAAGCTGTATTATAGCAGCGCTAGACACTGACCCGAGGTCGCGCTTTTGGGGTGGGACGAGCGTACTGTTTTGTACCACACCCAAACGATTCAGCAAAAAATTGGTTATTCATAGCAAGAAAGTCCAAACAGCAAAGTATGAAGACCAAAGAAAATTGGAATCCCCTCACCGCCGAGGAGGAGTATGTCATTGCCCTCAAGGGAACCGAGCGCCCCTACACTGGCGAATACAACAACTTTAAAGGAGACGGTATCTTCGTCTGTCGGCGCTGTGAAGCTCCCCTGTACGATACCAGTGATAAATTTGATTCTGGCTGCGGTTGGCCCAGCTTTGACGATGACCCCTACGGCAACGTCCGCCGCGAACGTGATGCGGATGGCCGTCGGGTAGAAATCTTATGCAATAATTGCGGCGGCCACCTCGGCCACGTCTTTGAGGGCGAACGCTTTACGGCCAAGAATACGCGCCACTGCGTCAATTCGCTGTCCATCAAGTACATCAAGCGGGAAGCGTGGGAAAGAAGGAACAAGAACCAGTAGTGAGTATTTGCTAATCACTACTGCTCTGTCAAGTCTCAATTTACTTCAAGCTCTGCGCCTAATTTTAAGACTTGACACTACTCGTCACTAATGTTCACTTCTTCCCGCTTGGCGCAACATGAACCCGAGGCGTTGATTAAAGTACTCCGCGTTTTGCAGCTCCTCCACACTAAGGTGTAGGCGATAGTTCCAATAATGCGGAATATTGGCCGGAATATTGATACGCTCAAAGTGAGGGTCCGGGTGGCGAAGTTTGCCGTCCATGGCGAGTAGGTCCTGAATCGGGAAGACTGTCCACATGGTAGGCCAGCCGAGGTGCATGCGGAGAATGGCTTCGGCCAGCTCGGGCGGACATTCCGCCGGGGCCTCGCCCCACCAGCCGAGTTCGTTGTTGTAAAACGCTTGGCGGCGGTGCGGTTCCATGACTTCCCACCACAGGCGAATCGGTTCCATATCGTGGGTGCTGGGGCTACAAACGGACCAGTACGGGATGTCGTTGACGTGGAGGAAAGGCGTTTTAGGGTTCTTGGCCATCCGCTGAATTTCCAGGGTCAAGATGCCCAGTTCTTTCATCACGGGCGGTACACAATCGGGTACCATGCCGAGGTCTTCGCCGCAGATGAGCATGTTCGTAGCGGCTTTGATTGCAGGTAGCTTGGTCATACCCTGCTCCCGCCAGAAATCGTCCTGGCGGCGGTAGAAGTAATCGTCGTGGATAGCTTGAATTTGGTCTTGCAGATGATTGTCTAACACCCGGAATGACCAAGTATCCCGCAGCGAGATACGTGGATGAAAGCCCGCTCCGTGTTCGTCTTCGACTTTGAAAAATAGCATGTTACTCACCAAGTCAAATAAGCCTTTTTTGAGGTGTTGTTGCTCGTCGGTTAGTGCTTCTGCTAGCTGACGTTGGGTTTTAAACTCCTCACGCAATTGCAAACGGTCGTAGAACGGCTCGCAAAAGTGTTCAATGACGTAGCTCGCGTGCTCCCCGAAGATTTGCTCCGCAATACCCCAGGTAATAAAGGGCAAACAGAAGCGCGCCTCGTCGAAGTAGATGCCGCGGGCGTGAAATTCCGTTTCCCGAATCGGAATGGCGGGATTAAAGCGCCCCATGATGCCTTCCATTTGCTCAATGGGCGTTTCCCAAATGCGGAAAAAGCCAAGGATATGGTCAATGCGGAAAGCATCGAAGTAGCGGCTGAGCTGCGTGAAACGGTTACGCCACCACTGGTAACCATCTTCGGCCATGACGTCCCAGCGGTAGGTGGGGAAGCCCCAGTTTTGGCCTTCTTTAGCAAAATCATCCGGCGGCGCACCGGCCTGGCCATCCATATTATAGAGGTGGGGTTCGGTCCAGGCATCAGCACTATCGCGGAGGATACCGATGGCAATGTCCCCCTTCAAGACGATACCCTGGCTACGGGCGTAGTCAGCGGCGCTGGCCAATTGCTTATCCAGGTGGTACTGCAAATAATAGTGAAACGCAATATCGACGTAGGCCTTTGACTTCGGGTCGGTCAGTTTTTCGACCTCCTTTTCATCGTAGACCTGGTGCGTTTTCCACTCGTTGAAGTTAGCCGTGCCGTACTGGTCGCGCAGGTAGCAAAAGGCCGCGTAGGGCCGCAGCCAGTGCTTGTTTTCTCTGAAAAACTGTTGGAAACCTTTTGACACCACCCACTCCTTACGCACTTTGTTGTACACTTTGCGCGCGTAGCTGACTTTATGCTCCATGACCGCTTCGTAGTCGACGGTAGGGGAGGCGTTGAGTTCCTCGCGGCGCTTCTTCAGCGCCGGAGCGTTGATGACGGTTTCTAGTTCGTGAATGCACAGGTACATCGGGTGGAGGGCGAAGACGGAAATGGCCGCGTAAGGATAAGAATCGACCCAGTTTTTCTTAGCGACGGTATCGTTGACGGGCAGAATCTGCACCATTTGCATACCTAGTTGCTTCGCCCAATCAACGAGGCCACGGAGGTCACTGAACTCGCCGCAGCCACTGCTCTTGGCCGTACGCAGGGAAAAGACCGGTAGCGCTACCCCCGAACCTTTCCAGGGCTGGTCGAAGAGGCGCAAGTTCGTATCCGTTTGCACGAAAGTGTCACCGGTAGTAGGGACGCTCAAACTGCGGTTGTCGCCCGTTTCCCAGGCGGTGATTTCTTGCGTTTTGCTGTTGAGCAATACGTATTTATAGCTCAGCTCCGTTCCCGGCGCGGCATTGATGGCAGTATGCCAGAGCGGAAAATGATCACTGCCTAAGGGCAGTACGCCGTTCTTGCCCCAGTCGCCCGTGCTAGCGGTGTTGCCCGCTATACCGAGGGTTGTACCCTGCGGGACGCGCACTTGCAGTGTTTGAAAATGTACTTTTACCTTCCCTTTACTGCGACGCGGATTACTAGCTTTGCTAGCTGTGTTGGGTTGAAACAATACGTCTTCAAAGGCTGAGGCGTAGAGCGCCGTTTCGGGACTTTCAGCTGCGCGCCAAGCATCGTTGAGGCGGATGTCCTTGCCCTTCACGCTTGGTAAGGTGCGGGCGTAGTCTTGCTCCGCACGTAGCGTGCCGTTGGCATCTCGCAACTCGTAATTATAGCTGAAGTTAGGGGGGA
This sequence comes from Bacteroidota bacterium, assembly GCA_038748735.1. GTDB lineage: Bacteria > Bacteroidota > Bacteroidia > Chitinophagales > Saprospiraceae > Lewinella. Next base: position 6,543 of record JBCDIR010000137.1, read on the forward strand.
GTTGAGGCCGTTCGAGTGTGCCTGTCCAATGTCCGTTTTTATTGTGGGTCAACGGTATTTCGGCAGCGTCTTTGAGGTTGGTGGTTAACACTAAAAATTGCCCCCACTGCGTCTTATAATGA
>JBCDIR010000138.1:0-6659 GCA_038748735.1 Bacteroidota bacterium
ATTTCCGCAAAACCTTGGTTGCCGTAGGCATCCTCTGGATAGCGAATATCGGCGGTGATGTCCATGCCCGCTAGCGAGCCTTTCAGGCCGAGGACTACCTCAAACGTTTGCCGGCGACGAACGGCGGCACTATTGGCCTCGGGCAGGAGCGATTCCACGAGGGACTGCGCACTGGTTTTTACTTCGTTGGTGATGACTAAGTCGAGCTGCGGGTCAGCGGGGTCGCCCGTAAACGAAACGGTACTCCCTTCTTCCAATTGGAACGTGTAGCGCTGCAAACCTTCCAAGACCATATCGTAGGTGCCGGACGCCATTTCCAGACTGCCCGTCAGCTGTTGTTGTCCGCTGGGGTACTGAATGAAGGTCAAGTCTCCCTCGCCTCGTCCGGTGAAAGACTGTTGCGTAATGGGGTCAATGATGACCGTGATCCCCAAATCAGGATTGATACTCAAATTGGTCTCCACGTACATCCCGCTTCCGGTTGTGTTAAGGGTGTCCTGTGCGTCCGGTTTTTCCAAAAGTGTTTCCCATTCGTAGGTAGCCGCAAAAGTGACCACCTCCTTGCTTTGTTGCAGACTGCCCTGACTACCCGCAGTGTAGGCGTAAGTCAGTTCAGAATCGCTCGTGGGGGCCGCCGTAACGACAACATGGGGTTGCGCCAAATTTCCCGTTACGGTCACGTCGGCGTCGACCCGCAGTTTTCCGTAGTACAGCTCATTGTCTTCGGCGGTACTGTTAATGGCTAAAAAATTACGCGTAACAGCTTCCAAATCGAAGGTAGGATTGGTCCAACTTGCTACACCTACTCGGCCCGCTAGTGTTGCGGTCTCCCCGGTCTCGTCCTGAATGGTAAAATTATTGAGGCGTATATTTTCGTTTTCAAAAACGATGGCTTGCCCATCTACGGAGAATCGGCTACCGAGCAGACTGGGCGTGAGCGCCACTTCTTGGAAACGCAGTTCACCCGTTACATTGGGGTCCGTAGCTGCGCCACTGAGGGTGAGTTGTCCAGCCAGGGCGCCCACAGGGTTTTGAACACTTTCGCCCATAAACGGGGCCAGTGGTTCCAGACCAATTCGCTGCGCTTCCAGGCGCGCGGATAGTTGGCGCTGTTGGTCATATACACCATCAATGATGATATCGTGCTGTTCGCCCCGCAGCTCGGCAGCGATGGACAGGCTATTGGACTTATCTTTGGTAACGTCCAAGCTAAGTTTTCCTTGTTCTTGCTCAAATACGGCCAGGCGGTCAATGGTCATATTACCCCGAATAATGGGGTCAACCAGGGGCTTGTTGATGGTCAGTTGTCCGTTCACCAGGCCACTGAGTAGTGTTTGGTCTTCGTTAATCAATTGGGTCCAGGAACCGAGTGGAAATTGCTGAAAATAGAAGGTGAGTTCCTGCGGTTTATCCGTCCGGATGGCGATACTTTTGCTTCCGTTCTGCAGCCGCCAGTTTTCGGCGCTGATTGTATTTTCTCTTAGCATCAAACGGTTATTTGGAAGGGCTTGCCACGGTCGTTCGTTCACCAACTGTTGTTCCGCCAATTCGATGATTTGCGCACCATCGTCCATTCGGTAGCGTGCTCCTAAACGGTACCGTAGACTATCCGGTGGGCCTACTGCTAGCTGTACGTCCAGACCCTCTTGGCTGGTTTGTCCGGTGAGGGCGGTAGGACCTAATTGTACCGTTTCTCCGGTGTGTATATCTTGTAAAGTGGCGGAAAAAGTGAGCTTTTCTTCATCTCCACGGGCCGCGAGTATGGTTTCATCTAGGTTGATGCCAGCGTAGACCAGTCGGTCCAGTTCGACGTCTAGTAGCAATTCGGGGGCTTGATCTCGGTAACGGAAGCGGAGGGTGAGTGGTGACAATTCGGTCAGTCCGGGTATTACCCCCGTCGTCAGCGGGCGAGGGTTGGTAATGGTCAAATCGAGTGCCATATGCTGTCCGTTTACTACGGGTTCCTTACGGAAAACTTGACCTTCAACGTAAGATTGCAAGAGCGTACTCAACTCGCCACCGATGGCCGTCACGTCAAACTGTCCACGCAGTGCTCCTTCTAGGATGTCACTTTGGAGTATCACTTCGTTATCGCCCTCAATGAGTGCCGCCCGTATCGCCAAGGAATCAACGTAGGCCGTGCTTTCCGCCGTGCGGAGGTAAAGATCGTCCAGTAATACATTTGCTCGCAATTGCTCCGGTTGCAGACCTTCCACTTGCCAATTTACCGCTCCGCTAGCGGTCAGCGCTTCTTTACTGATACCCCAACGCTGTAAGTTAGCACGACTCAAATTGAGTCGGCCCTCCGTGGTACTCAGGCTATCCGCCGAGACAAAAACCGCTTGACCGTCACCCTTGATGGCTGGGTGGTTAAAATTGAAGCTGGCTTGGTACAAACTATCAATAGCCGTTCCCGTCAAGGAAAGCAGTTCTCCGCTTTGTTGTTCCTCAATCTGAGCCGAAAAATTAGCGTTGAGCGGTGACAAACTGCCGACTACTCCTGCTTGGATATGGAGTGGTTTTAAACCCAACTTTAGTAGCGAATCCCGCGTGGCACCCCGGAAAAAATCAGCCACTTTTATGTTGTCAAGTGCTACCGTAGCCTCCGTGGCCGTAGGCGCGTAAGTACCATTCAAGCGCCAGTTACCATTGCTGGAAACGATGGGTAAATCGAAGTTGAGACTGTCTAGGGTTCCGGATAAACGTCCATCCGTAAGGGTCAAACTAGGCACGTTGATGTTGGCGGGCAGCAGACTGTCGGGCAGGAGCGGCAGTACATCCGCAGGTAGAAAGCGAAGTTGGGGGATGTCCACGGCGAGTGCTAGCGGCATATTATCCAGGGCGTGTTGGACTAGGCCCGTCATTTGCAGTTGCGTCTCGCCGGGTAGAGTAGCTGTTACTTCAAAATTGAGATCGTTCAGCGGTCCTTCGGCGGCTGCTTGTAGCTGTAGGTAGCTGGGCCATTGGTAGCCCGTAGGTAACGTATTAGGCGGCAAGTACGCCCGGAAGGTAGCGGCGGAGACCCGCAAGCTATCTACCGTAAGGTCTACGGCACTGCTAGGGTAGGAAAGTGGGTCTGCTATCATTCCTTGAATGGCCAACTGCGTGAGTAATGCCTGCCCTGCTCGTTCTTCCTGGGCGGAAAGCGTCAGTTGCAGGTTTTCGTTTGCGTAAGCAATATTACCAGCTCCCAGCAGTCTGCGGGGAAGTGTTATGTCTTCGGGTACAGTCCCAGCGGGTAAAAGCCCGACGAAACGTGCGGGACGCAAGTCCATATTCTGAATAGCCAGTTGGGCCTCTATTTGTTTGGGGTCCGTCACATTGGTCACGTAACCGCTGCTCCGCCATCGTACACCGGGCCCTTTCAGGTCGAGTTGTTCGATGCGTAGTTGTTCATTTTGTGCTGCCGCGTTAACGTCAATTTCTAATGGAGTAGAAGAACTGAACAATTGTTGTTGGGAGAAGGCCGGAATGAAATAACGCCATTCCCGAGGAGTTACACTGGCGGAGGCTTCCACGACGAGCGCAGACCAAAAAGCTTCTTCGGTCGTCGGAAAACCGTATTCGGCAAAAGGAATTTGCAGCTTGCTTTGGGGCGATTGGAGTTGCAAGTTTTCAATGAGAACACCAGTCGTATCGTAACTGCCCGTAGCTTGCAATTGCTCAATTTTCCAGCGTTGCTGCTGCTCCTGGACACGGAGCGAGCTAAGATCGAACTGCAATTCGTTACCATTATAATAGAACGGCCCGAGCGCGGCTTGAAAATCTTTCAGGGTGATGTGATCTGGGTCAAAGCGCTCTGTTTGCTTAGCCGGACCTTGGTGATAAGCCAGCGCAGGAATTGCCGCAGTTAGATCGGCCAATTCGACGCGCAGGCTGTCCGTTTGTGCGTAGACCAATGCTTCGGCGGTGACTTCCTCCAAGGACGTGCTTACCGAAAGGCTGTCTAGGACCAAGTCTAGCGTGGTGTTGCGTAGCGCCAATTGTTGTACGCCGGCCAGTAGTTCACTTGCAGCAGTGGTATCTACGGGCGTATTGGCTGCCGTACGGCTACTAAATTCGATAGTGGTATTTTCAACCGTAGCTTCCTCTAGTCGGTAGGTTGCGCTCGTCAGGTCAATTTCCTCTCCGCTGAGGTAAGCAGTACCCAGATTAGCCGCCAGTGCCATACCCGCAGGCTCGTCGACGTATTTAACGGCTATATCACTAAATTGGAGGACCGCATCGGATAGCAGGATTTCCCAATTACTTTCCGCAGCGGGTTCTTCAGCGACGATAGTAGAATCTTGAGGAGCAAACGCATCCAGTATAAACTGGTAGTTACTGCTACTGTCACTGACGTATACCTCGGCAGCGAGTCCTTGCAATGTTACTTCGTCTAATACGACCCGTTGTTGTAGCAGCTGCCACATGCGAACACCTACCCCCAGTTGTTCAAAGCTAACGAGCGGTTCCCCGGTCGGTGTTTTGACGGATACGTCTTCCAGGGAAACCAGCGAGGGAATCAACACGCCAAAGCCACCTACTTTTACTTCCGTGTCCAGCATTTCGGACAAACGGACCGTGGCTTGCTGGCTCACCCAGGACTGCACGGGTCGCGTATGCAACGCGAGTAAAGCGATGAAGAGTAGTAAAATAATTCCGATCAGTAAGTAGCCTACTATCTTCAGTAGACCACGCGTCCATTTTGCTAACACTTGCGGGTGATTGATTCGTTTGGTGAACTCTTTTTTAGCGGTTTAGGTTCGCTGTGAATGGGTACGTTGTTTAGGGCTAACCAAGCGTGCCTCAATGCTAATTGGGCCGTCAAAGTACTCATTCCAGCCGAACATTCCAGCCGAGCCGAGAGTTGCGAAGTTGCAAATAAAAACCAGCAGTATGCCTACTTCTTACGATTTTGATTTACTCGTCATCGGCAGTGGACCGGCCGGTAGTTCGGTGGCTCAGCAATGCGCCAAAGCAGGTTGGAAAGTGGGGGTGGCAGACTATCAATTTGGCGGAACCTGCGCACAGACGGGCTGTACGCCTAAAAAGTTGATGGAGGTAGTCACTAGTACGTACTGGAAAGCACAGCATTTGCACGGAAAAGGTTTCCGGCAGCCGCTCGTGCCCTTGGACTGGGGTCAACTGCGTAGTCACGCGGCACAGACCACTGCGCTGATTCCAGTGGCTACCAAAAGGGATTTTTCCGATGCTGGCATTGTCGTCATTGAAGCGAAAGTCGCTTTTAAAGATAAGTATACTTTAGTCGATCAAGTACAAGACAGGGAATGGACGGCGGAACGCATCGTCATCGCTACGGGCGCGCGCCCCACCCCGCTGGAGTTTTCGGGCGCCGAGCACCTGATTTCCCACGAAGTGGTTTTTAGTCTTTCGGCCTTGCCCCAACGGGTGGTGCTGGTGGGTGGTGGTTACATCGCCTTTGAGTTTTCGCACATCTTAGCAGCTTGTGGTGCGCAGGTGACCATCATTAGCGATGCGGAAATGCCGCTATCCCAGGCTGATCCGGATATGGTACAGCAATTGATTAAAGCTACCCTAGACAAAGGCGTAGATCTGCGGTTGGGGTACGAGGCAGAAGCGGTACGGCGAGAAAACGATTTTTTTCAAGTTGACATCAGCCAAGCGCACGAGCGCAACCCTGCTACCATTCCCGCTGATCTGGTCGTCCACTGCGCGGGGCGGGTTCCACAATTAGCTACCTTACATTTGGACAAAACGGGTATTCAGTACGATGATAACGGCATTAAGGTAAACGGTCACTTGCAGTGTCAAGGTGCTGAAAATATTTACGCACTGGGCGACGTCATCGGAGAGCAACCCTTTACTCCGGCGGCCACTTACGAAGCGGATACACTCGTGCATAACTTGCTCCGGGATACCAAGCAAGAAGTAGACTATACCGGGCTACCCACCGTGGTGTATACCTACCCTAAAATGGCCAGTGTTGGTCAAACCGCCGAGCAATTAGACGCGGCGAAAGTCGACTATAAAACCATCCAACGCGACTTGAAGGATGACTTACTAGAGAACGGTGCTAACAATGCGTACGCTGGTTACAAAGTGTTCGTCACCGAGGACGAAAAACAGTTGCTGGGTGCGCACGTCATTAGTACGCGAGCTGAGGAAATTGTAAATCTGCTGGCGGTAGCCATGCAGTGTGAGTTGGAGTTGCAAGCTGTTGAAAACCTGTTACTTGCCTATCCATCTGCCTCTCAGGCCGCCAAACATATGCTGAGCTAAATTCTCGTTTAGCGAACATGCTCATCCTCTGCTGAGTTACAGAAGTGTATTAAAAACCAAATGAAATTATGTTGAAACAATTATTGAGCCTCGCCCTTTTGGTGAGCACATTAAGTATGCCCCTATTCGGACAGGTAAACCCCATGAACGCTTCTACAAATACTGATAATAAGGTTGATTTAGCAGAAGCACAAGAAGAAGTATCCGAAGATGATTATGAGCGTTTGTTAGACGCCTACGTACGGGTTAAGTTCCGTGAATTTGCTTACGAAAATTTGGCGTTGACACGGGAAGAAATTATCGCCGTAGATCCGTTATATATGGAATACATGCGCGAAAAAAATGAACTAAACGATCAGCGTTCCACGTTGATGGAAAGCTATCGAGAAGATATCAAAACGGCTGACGATAAAGCG
>JBCDIR010000139.1:0-6651 GCA_038748735.1 Bacteroidota bacterium
CGAAAGTGGTCACTCCGTTATGCGGATTATCATTGCGGTAAGCCGTAACGGTATAATCGTAGTCTTCCTCGAGATCGTCGAAGAAGTAGGCACCGTCGTTACCCGTGTTCATGGCTTGCGGCGTAGGACCGGACAGGCTCATCTGTACCCCCCAAACGGGTTGCTCCGCTTCCGTCATCACCATGCCACCGATGGCTCCCGTGGCAATACACGCAAAACTGGGTTGTACGAGGGCGTAAGTCTCACAGTAATCGAAATTACCAGCGGCGTCGATGGCGTAAACGTGGAGGCTAGTCGTTTCACTGTCGTCCATGGTGAATACAATACTAGAATCGGCCGGGCTAGGGACGAAGCTATCACCGGCGGCCAGTACTTCGCTCGTGCGGTAGATGGCGTATTGCAAGGGGCCGCTGCAATCGGTCACGGGACTCCCCAAGAAGTCAGTGGCCCAGAGCGTTCCCTCACAAGTTTCGTCGGAGGTGAGTGTGAGGTTAGCCGTCAAACCGTTGATACAAATGGGTGCCGTACCCTTGCAATCTAGTACCCTAAAGCTGACGAATTGGACGTTTTGGTTACCACAACCATCTTCAATCAGGAGGCGAAGTGCGTGGTAAGTGTTGTTGTCGCTTGGCGCAATGATGGGCGCTTCGCCCTGGTACACAAAAGTACCATCCGCGTTGGAAGAGACGCTGGACAGGACATCCTGCTCGGATTGGAACTCATTGGCGTCAATGAGACCATCGCTACTGGTATCGTTAGCGAACAGGTCCAAATCAGCGCTAAGGAGTTGGAGGACGGACTGGCCGTTGTCGTCGAATTCTTCACAGTCATCGCTGAGTGCAAAGCTGATGGCTACCGTTCCGGTACAGTTGGCGTTGTCGGTAGCGCCGAACTCGCCGGGGTTTAGTTCGGGACAGACCGTAGTCGCACCGCCGTAAGCAGCAAGCGTGAAAGTTGGTAAGGTTGTATCGTAGACTTTGACAAACTGTGTGTAGCGCCAGCGGGCTACGTTTTGTGCGGGCGGTACGTTGGTGACGCCCAAACCAGACGAGCACCCACTCACAGCGTGGTTGCGATCAATAACGGCTCCGTTGTCATTGGCCCGTACGATGGGGCGCTCGCACTCGTCCACTACCGTATCGTCGGTATCGGTTTGCCGTGCGATGACGTAGCCCGTTGCTTCACCATCCCACTGACACCAATTGATGACGTCGTACACAATGCGGAGTTTGTAGCATTCGTCGCCAAGAGCCAAAAAGCGGACGGGTTCACTGATGTTGATGACTAAGTTATCACAACCCGCCGTGCTAGTTTGTAAGCTCGGGATGTCCGGGTCAGCACAGTCCGCCGTGGCGTCGGCGGGAAATTCGATGGTGTAATCGTGCGTTTCGGTGACCGTAATGAGTTGGTTACAGCTGCTGGTCGAGCGCAGTACTTCCGTGACGTCAATCTGATTGTTGTTGTTAGCATCCCCGTTGGCATCCCATTGCCACACCTCAAAACGGCGGCTGATGGTTCCCCATCCACATTCGTTTATATTCACATTTGGGCTGCGCTCTACGAGGGTATCTACGGCGCAATTGTCCGTCCCCGTTGGTCCACCAAAAATAGCGGTCATTAGCGAGGAAGCACTGCTGAAATCATCGAGGTACGCTTGTGCGATGTCACCAGGAAATAAGGTTGGTAAAGTCACGCAATCGATGGTCTGGTTGGCCGGGGCAAAACAACTTGGTTTTAACTTATCTTCGGGGGTGACCACGAAACTGCAAGTATTGCTATTGCCGACCGCATCCGTCACCCGTAGTTCTACGGTCACCGGACGCCCAACGTCACAACAGTAAAAATAAATTTCGTCGTCCCAGGGTGCGTACTGTGAACTGCTGATACCGCAATCATTATTTTGCCAAAAGTTGCGGCGGGCTTCCAGCGTGACCGCAGAACAGTTATCGTTGGACCCTTCGTCAATATCCTCGACGAACAAGAGCCCGACACCGGAGATACCGTTGAGAATATCGCCACCACCAATTTGTGCAATAATGTTATCGTCACAAATCACCGTAGGCTCAATCTCATCCCGCACGATGATGGGCATATCAACGCAGGTTTCGTTACCACAAACGTCTGTTGCACAGTACGCTAAGTTATAATTCCCCGGTGGAACAGTAAACGTTTGTCCAATGGTGCGCTGGTACAAAAACGTGCCGTTGGCGTCCGTGATTGTCACCACCACATCAACGGGAGCCGAGCAAAAATCACTGACTTCTACGGGAGTCGGAACGGCAATGAATGCTTCACAAAAAGCGGAGGAAGTAGAATAACGACGTACGTCGGCAAAACCATCATTGTCGTAATCTACCGTTGGCAAAAGTAAACTTGGATCGGTATTATCTTTAATTTTTACCAATTGGCTAAATTCAATATTAGAACTCAGATCACATTTGTCAAAAATGTACCATTCGCGGATAAAAGAGTAAGTCTGCCCGCAGGAATTCACCCGCGGCAAATCGCTGTAACTGGCATTTAAATTGCAGTAGACTTGATTGAGCAGTTCCGGATCAAATTCGACCGTACTAGGATCTGCATCAAAAAAGGCAAAAATAGCTGGGTGGGATAATACGTCAAGTGCATCCGAAATTTGAATGGGTGTCGGATTTAGTTCTCCACTAAAATCACTACAATCCAGTTCTACTACCGAAGGAGGTAGCACCACATCCGCCAAGGTGGGGCGCGTGAAAGTGATCGTCTGCGTACAGACGACGGAGCTGTTGGGCGTACCCGTACAAACGGAACCAAACTTGTCTTCCGCCACGAAAGAACGAAGAATGGATAAGGTGCCACAATCCCCGTTTTCCACCAATTCGTCACTAACTGTAACCAGGACATTGTCACAACCATCCAAGATCGTTGGATAGCCCGTAACGTTCAGAATAGCTTGGAGATTGGGCGCAATTTGCACTAGGTTTCCGGCCCCATCAATGACGTAATCCGTGGGTTGCGTCAGCAACAGTTGATCTACGTCCGTACAGTAAAAATCGGCGGTTCCCAGTGCATTCGTCGCCATACTCACATCCGCCGGACAAGCAATGACCGGAGCGGATACGTCGCGGGCGTTGATGTAACCCCAACAAGGGAAACCGGGCGTATTAGGCAAGAGCGACGTAGCCATGTACTCGTAAGTACCGCAGCCGCTGAGCGTGCCATCGTTTGAAATAGCTTGCCCGTTCTGGTCAATGCTGATCTGTACATCCTGTGGTCGTAGGCAGCCCCAGTTGCCCGTCAACACCATTTCCGGCGTAACCGTGGCGGCACAAGCGTTATTCAAACTAACGTTGACTTGCCCCAAGCAACCCAGCGTAATCGGGGGTTGGGGTTCCCGCGTGGCCGTCAAGATATTTTGCGTTAAGCTGATATCTCCGCAGACATCGGCAGTAGCAGCGGCATTGGGCTGGCCATCAATTTGCGTCAAGCGGTCTAGGATAGGCTGTACGGGTTGGCCGACCGTCAAATCCAGTGGCGTGGCGATGATGTCCGGATCAGTAGTTAGTACGTGTAGCCCGTGGATGGTATAATCGCTACCAATCGGTAAACCTACCAAATCGACCGTGGCGACCAGCGGAGAAAGCGGATTGGTAACCGGATGAACCTGAATGAGGTCACCAGCGTCGTTCACTACTAAGACGTAATACTGATAAGCGCCGGGAATCGAAGCGGGTAGTACGAAGTCCGTTAAATTGACGGGAATAGCTTGTCCGGCGTAGATGCCTTCCGCCGCATTGCCACACATTACCAGAGATGCGTTGGTCAATAAGCGGCCCGTACTCGGTAAACAAGCCGGTTCGTAACGAAAGGCTACCTCCGCTTCGTTGAGGTTGGTGGCATCAATCGTAAATTCGTACGGCAGCGTACTGGGGGCTACTCGTTCGTATCCGTTCGCCAGCGGGGTTCCCGCCACACTGTTGACGGTTAAACGGTAGTTTCCGAACGGTAAATTGGGGTAAGACAATAAGCCATTTGTTCCGCTAGTGGCGGTAAAAGTCACGTCATCCGCCGTTCCCCAGCTTTGGTCTAAACCTTCCCAGCTCAGGTCAAAAACGACGCCCGTTTGCCCCGCTTCATTAGCAGTGCCATCGAAATCATCATCGCCCCAAACGCGGAGGCTGACGCTACCCGTACCCGTAAAACCCGCGTCAACAGCAAAATTATCAGCGGTAGCCGGATAAGCAAAATCGGCAGTGGACAAGTCGCCATTTCCCGCTGCTGGATCAATGTTATTTTGATTGTCAACAGGATTCGTCACCGCCGTAGACGCTACGTAACCGGCGGGCGGTGCGTAACGCACAAAATAATCGCCAGGCGGTACATCGTTGAATACGTAATTGCCCAGTCCGTCCGTCGTTTCGGGACCAAAGTCCCAGTCGGGCAGGTCGGTAGTGGCGTCAAACAAGGTAACGGTCACTAGTGGTAGTGGTATGTCCTGTCCGTCGAAATTGCCATTGTTATCGAAGTCCAGAAAGGTAAAATCGCCCAGTCGATTACAAGGAGTGACCGTAAAAGGCAGGACAGCGCTAGGCCGACACGTAGGGTCCGTGGGCGTAGGACTGAGGATGACGTAAAAGTCGTAAGCCCCGACGGGCAGCAGGTTGTCAACGTCCAGAAATTCTGCGTTGCCCGCCGCGTCGGGTGTTTCGGTGTCAATTACCGTCCCGTCCGTGTAAGGATCGTCGGTCGAGCCACTCGGTAAGTAGACCAAGTTAATGTCATAATCTTGCACGCCGTTGGTAGCCATCGTAGCATCCGTGATGCCACTAGCTAACAAACTAAAAGGATAGCCTTCGCATACGGTAGGTTCATTCGCGTCCAGCAAACCGATGGTGGGACAAACTTGCGCGGAAAGAATGGCAGGCGCAAAATAGACTCCAAGGAGTAGAGGAAACAGCAGTAACTGCTGCGTAAATTCAGCCAAACGCTGAACATTTTTGGGTGTTGTCATGGGATTACGTTTAGAATGAACAGGTGTGTGCAGTACACATCAGGCCACTCAGGTAGCTTTTATTGAAATCAATGTGATACGAAAAGGGAGTCTACAGAAAAGGGTTTTCTCGGAAGTGCTGTAAAGATAGGTGGATTTGTTAATATATGCACCTTCGTATTCCACAAATTTGCCTTGCGGACCTCTATCGCACTAAAAATCAATAGACTAACGCAAAAATAATTCCGGGCGCTGCTTTTGGTTAATAGATTTTTGATGTACAATATTATCGAATCAACAACTGAGCGAAACTCCCCAATAAATCCACCCAGCTACACTGTAAAAGTGGGAAACTTCCCCGTACTTTGCAGTACGTAAAATCCGATTTTCTATGAACATTCCACGTTCTTGGTGGGTACTGACGTCACCTTACTTACTGGTAGTTGGCCTACTGTTCTCCTCCGTTTTCGCTACTGCTCAGGGCTACGAACCTAGCCCCGGCACTCTAGCCGCCGCTCATTTCCAGGACGGCCAGGCGGCGGCTTTAAACCTCGATTTCAAAACGGCTATTCGGCATTTCCGTAAGTCCCTGGAACAGCAGGAGACGCTCACCGCCGCCCGCCGGATGATCGGACAGTGTCACGTACAATTGGGGCAGTATCCCGAAGCGGTCAACGAATATTTACAAATTATCAAGCAGGATTCCTTCTTTTCTCGGCTCTTATATTTTGAATTAGGGGACGCTTACTACAAGATGGGGCAAGCTAAAATTGCGCTAGAATACTTCAACCAATTCAAAGATTACCAAAATTACGACGTCAATCGTTTCGGCTTGCACGGCGTAGAAGAACTAGCCGACGAACTACTGCAACTGGACCGACTAGAAGCTAACATCCGGGCGTGTCAACTGGCGGCGGATTCGGTTAAGTTTATCAATATCACGGAAATTGTCAACCTGGGTAATGACATCAATAGCCGACACGATGATTATTTCCCCTTCATGAGTAACGATCAGCAGCGACTGCTCTACACCCGCCAAAAAGACGACGGTGACGAAGACCTCTTTCAAAGTCGAAAAGGGAATCGCGAGTGGAAAGCGGGCGAGCGCGTTCGTAAATTCAACACGGACTACCCGGAAGGCATGAGTACGCTGGTGCGTAACGGGCGGCGGCTTTACTTCACGGCTTGTGCGCGGGACAGCGTAGCGGGTCCGTGCGATATTTGGGAAGCTATTTTGGAGGAGAACGAAGTACGGTCGGTCACTACCCTTGGAGCACCCGTCAATTCCGTCTACTGGGAATCTCAAGCGGCGGTGAGTTGCGATGGTTCTCAGTTATTTTTCGCCAGCAATCGCCCCGGTGGACTGGGTGGTACGGATATTTACAAGTCAGAACGGTTGCCGAACGGTTTATGGGGCCGCCCCGTTAATCTAGGGGAACCGCTCAACACCCCGGGAGACGAAGAGGCCCCTTTCATTTCCAACGACGGGCAAACCCTCTATTTCTCCAGCACGGGGCACCTAGGCAATGGCGAACAAGATATTTTCATGAGCTGGTGGGACGTTCGGCGGGACCGTTGGAGTATGCCCATCAATTTGGGACCACCCGTTAATAGTCCGCACCGCGAACTGGGCTTTTACTTGTCTGCGGATGGTAAGACGGGCTTCTTTGCGAGCAACCGCC
>JBCDIR010000140.1:0-6634 GCA_038748735.1 Bacteroidota bacterium
CAAATTTTTCCTCTTCTTTTTGCAGAATATTAAGGTAATGCTGCGCGGATTGGACCAGTTTCGTGGGCGTCGCCCCCATCGTCTGTGCCATGGCAAAAGCCGATTTGAAAGCCGTGGCCTCGTCCATGTTCATTTTTGTCAGTGACTGTAACGACTTCTTATATTCTAGATAATCAAAACCCTCCAAGTCTGCTTTATCCATCGCACTCAGGAGAATGTCGGTGAACTTAGGCTTTATTTTTCCCGCCCGAGCTGTAGCTGGTTGGGACGTTGGCGAACTGGTTTTGGGCGCAGCGGCGGTTGCCTTAGCCTTTGGTGCAGCTTTGGTGGCCTGCTTCGGCGTTTCTTCTTCAATGATGAAGAGTGACTTTAGATTTTTGAGCATTGTAATAAGTAGTGTAATAAAGCACTGGTAGTATAACGCCCGAACCGCACGAAAGTCCGCGACATTCGATGAACGCTAGCAATTATTATACAAAGAAAAGAAAAAAGTAGCGGTCGCCCAGTATGGCGACCCAAAAACGTAGGTTCGCTCAGTGCGGTAACCTTACTGGCCCCCGTCGCCCAAAATCCCCCTCCGCTTTCCATCCAGTACGGGTGCTGGACGCGGTGCTTCTTCCAACCAAGTGTGAAACACCTTATCAATGTGTTCCCACTGCCCGGCCTTAAGTTGGTAGGCTTGGTAGGTGCCATCGGGAATGTTGACGGGCCCTTCTCCGTAGCTGCCGCCTACGGTGGTAAGATTATCGAATAGGATCAGTTCGTGCGCCGGGTCATAGTTGAGTTTGATGCTAGCGGCGGCGGAGTATTCCAAAACCAGTCTTTTCTTGGCGGTTTGTTCTTCTGGGTTTACAAATACCGCTTTGCCAAACAGCGGCTTTCCGTTTGGAAAAGTGAGCACATCCACCAGTTTACGCTTCCGAAAAAAGGAATCCGCATCGTAGCCAAACAGCAGATAGTGTTTCTGCCCATCCACTTGCTCCACCTCCTTTATATTATAGTAGAGTGCTCCGTACCATTCATCCGCCGTAAATTCGGCCTGTTCCAGGTTACTCGAAAAGCCGTCCGAGCGGTCGCGCAGTGGGAACAGTTGTAGTTCCTCCGTATCCATTTGGATGGTTCCAAAGTAGCGGTAAGTATCCTTGTCGACGTACAGTTGCCAGGTGAAAATCCGAAACGTACTATCCTGCGGGTACTGAATAGATACCGTCTGCAATTGCTCAAACGGATAATGAAAACTATGCGGATGCTTCAGTGCCTCCACCAGTTTAGGAATAAAAACCCGCACCGCTCCGAAGCGATTTTCCTCGAGTGAGTCGTTTACGATGGCGTAAGCCAGTAGTCCCAGGGTGTCCTCTAAGGTTTCTAGCTGTTCCAAATCGACGGGTGCAATTTGGTCGCGTTGGGCTTGTGCATTCCAAGCTAAACATAAAGCGGTGCAGAGTACGAGTATTTGCTTCAACGTGAATTTGTTTTCTTGACTTCAAAACGTTGTTGGGTTGCGGTTGATTGTGTAGGGTTGCTGTGCGTTGTTATCTACCTTTAATGCGGTGGTATTCCGATTTCAATCGGAACTGCGCCGCAGCGTGGGGGGTATCCGCCTGACGGCGGGATGGGGATGCTCTCCCGTACCTCTGGTCGGGATCACGGGCTGTACGTGAGTGTACTCGCTAGCGCAGCCCGCGACGCTAGCGCATCTCCACGATCCCAACCGAAGGTGCTGAAGCGTGTCTTCCCAAATAACGTCCAAAAGCCAAGAATTTCTTCCCACCTCTAGCAATTCCTACAATTCACTCCCCTTTTTCGACAGTTCACTCACACGGTTGGCAAAAGTGAAAGAAATAGATTAGTTTTACTTTTGTAAACAAAATCCTTATGGCAAGAATACACCTAGGAGAATTCGAAGAACTCGTTCTACTCATCGTCGCGGCGCAGACGGGGGAGGCCTACGGTATTTCCGTCCTCAACGACTTGGCCACTGAGGCCGACCGTAAGGTCAATATCAGTGCTGTCCACGCGGCGCTGCGACGATTGGAGCAGAAGGGCTTCGTCGAATCCGCCTGGAGTAAAGCCACCCAAGCCCGGGGTGGCCGCCGCAAACGACTGTTTTCTATCACCCAAAAAGGAGAAGCTGCCTTGGTACAAATCCGCGAAATCCGTAACCGTATCTGGGGCCGCTTGCCCGACCTGGGACAGAATTTAGGTTTTTCATGAATTCACCCTTACCGCCAGAGCCACCCCGTTGGGCCAATCGGTTCCTAGAGTGGTTTTGTCACCCTGATCTACTGGAGGAAATCCAGGGAGATATTTACGAATTATTCGACCTGCGTTGTCAAGCAATTGGCGCTACGCAGGCCCGGCGGCGCTTTGCTTGGGACGTACTGCGTTCCTTCCGCTTTTCGACGATTAAAAATTTTGACTGGTTAATTACATCCGACATGTTACGAATCAACACCCGCATCGCCCTGCGTCAAATGGGCAAGCAGAAGGTTTTTTCCTTCATCAAAATTGGCGGCTTCGCGCTCGGTATCGCGGCCTGCTTACTCATCAGCCTCTACATCAAGGACGAACTCAGCTTCGACCAACACTACGTAGACGGTGACCAACTTTACCGCGTCGTAGCGCACGATTCTTACCAAGGAGAGGCGCACGCGAACGTCTTTTTTGCGGCACCCATGGCCCGTACGCTACTGGCGGATTACCCCGAAGTGGTCAGTAGTGCCCGCATTTCTCCTGGCGGCCTCTTCGGTGGCGGCGATAATCCTATCCGCCGTGCCGACCGTGACGAAGTAACTTTCGACGACGGCTTTATGCTAGCCGATAATGCCTTACTAGAACTGTTAGAGGTGGAAATGCTGAACGGCCAGCAAAGTGATGCGTTGACCGAACCCGGTAGCATGGTTATTTCTCGTGCTAAAGCCGAACGTTATTTCCCCGGAGAGGACCCCATCGGTCAGCGGATGCTGATTAACAACAATCCCGATCAGACTTATACGGTCACGGGGGTGATGGAAAACCTCCCGAAGCACTCCCACCTGCATCAAGTTGACTTCCTCCTCAGCCTCAGCGAGGTAGAATTTTGGCCCGGCGAGCAAGGCTACTGGCGGGCTAACAATTACCACACGTACGTGAAACTACGGCCAGACGTAGATCAAGCTGCGCTGGAAACCAAATTGCTCAGCATTATTGATAACTACTATATCCCCAGCATGGAAGCCGAGGGGATTACCGATGCACGGGAGCAGTCTAAGAACTTGCGTTTTAGTCTGCAACCCGTAGAGGATATTTACCTTAAATCGGGCGATATCATTGATTTATTACCCCATGGTGATATTCGCTTTGTACGACTGTTAGGCTTAGTCGTAATGATGATATTACTGCTAGCCGCCATTAATTTTGTCAACCTCAGCACCGCTAAATCTGCGAATCGCGCGCGGGAAGTAGGGCTGCGTAAAGTAGTCGGTAGTCGCCGTCGGGAGTTGATCGGGCAGTTCCTTGTCGAGTCCACGGTTATCAGCACTTTGGCGGTAGTGATGGGGGTGGCCTTGGCGCGTTTAGTCTTACCTTTTTTCAACGGCTTAGCCGATAAGTCGCTGGCTTTTCCGTGGTTAAGTTGGTGGTTTTTACCCATTTTGTTGGGTTTAGCGTTGGTACTCGGCGTAGCGGCGGGGGCGTATCCGGCGGCCTTTCTGTCTACTTTCAAACCGATTGACGTGCTGCGCGGCAGTATCAGTCGTGGGGCCAAGAGTAGTTGGTTTCGCAACGGTTTAGTAGTGTTCCAATTCACTACTTCGATCATTTTGCTCATTGGTACTATCGTCATCTACCAACAGATGTCGTACATGCAAAACAAGCAATTGGGCTTCCAAAAAGACCAGGTCCTGTTACTCCAAGCGACGAACACCCTCGAAGGACAGGTTAATACCTTCAAAGAAGAACTTAGCCGACTACCGGGTATTGACCGGGTCAGCATCTCCGACTATTTACCCGTTGAAGGGACGGCCCGCAATAGTAACCGTTTTATTAGTGAAGGCGATGAGCGCCTCATCGCTCAATATTGGCTGGTGGATTATGACTATGTAGACGTTCTAGGCATGGACTTTGTCGCTGGTCGCAATTTCTCGCCGGACCGTTTGACTGATTCTTCCAGTCTTGTCATCAACGAAGCTTTTGCGAAAGAACTCGGCTACGCAGATCCCGTAGGTAAACGCATTGAGCGCAATGGCGAGCGGACCATTATTGGCGTGGTTAAGGACTTTCACTGGCGCAGCCTGCGCGATAAAATCTTCCCGGTGGCCCTGTCGTTGGGGAGCAGCCCGGGGATGATGTCCGTCAAGTTTGAAGCGGGAAAACTGGACGCATTGCTGCCCCAACTGCAAGCGCTCTGGGATCGCTTCTCGCCCAATCAAGCCCTCAATTATACTTTCCTTGACCAGCAATACGCCCAAATGTACACGGACGTGCAACGCACGCGGAATGTGTTCCTGTGTTTCGCGCTATTGGCGGTTTTTATCGCTTGTCTAGGCTTGTTCGCACTATCTACCTTCCTTGCGGAGCAGCGCTATAAGGAAATCAGTACCCGTAAGGTACTGGGGGCTTCCAACTGGCACATTATTCGGCAGTTATCGCAAAATTTCTTATTACTAGTTGGTCTTTCGTTACTTTTAGCCGTCCCCGTCGGCTGGTACGTGATGGACACTTGGTTAACGGATTTTGCCTACCGTATTGATCTCAACTGGTCGATGTTTGCGCTGGCGGGTGGTGTGGCATTGCTAGTAGCAATTTTGACCATTAGCTACCAAACGGTGAAGGCGGCGCGGATTGATCCGGTATTGTATTTGCAGCGGTAGGGGATAATCATTATTACCTTTTTCCCAGCTTTGCAATAAAGTAGTAATCATCCGATTACCTACTTAAAATTCCACCAAATGTCTAAACTGTTA
This sequence comes from Bacteroidota bacterium, assembly GCA_038748735.1. Lineage (GTDB taxonomy): Bacteria > Bacteroidota > Bacteroidia > Chitinophagales > Saprospiraceae > Lewinella. The sequence continues at coordinate 4,944 of JBCDIR010000140.1, forward strand.
CCCGGCTTATTCCTGTGTTGCTACGTATTCGCCCAAGCCCAAATCGTAGCGCCTATTTCTCTCTTCGAACCCGTCGGTAATTCCGAATACAACATCGCCATCGACGTTGACAATGACGGTGAACTAGAGGTCGTTTGTGCCACTAGCGAACGCCTCTTCTGGGTCGAACGTATGGAAGATGGCTATTTCTCCAAGCATAACGTCATTTCGCCCATCGGTCTGACGTACCGTAGCCTCACCGCTGCCGATCTGAACGAAGACGGCTTCGATGACCTAGCCTACGCCTCGCACGATGGTGGCTTCGGTATTCACCTGAACCAAGGTGATGGTACCTTTAGTGAAGCTATTCAAATCTACGATCCGGGCAGTCCGGTCATCGAATTGTTTATGGCTGACCTAAACGGTGATGGTCACTTAGACGCCATGACGGGTACTTCCTCCGAAGCACGCTGGTTAGAAGGCAACGGCAATGGCACTTTCGATACACCACGCCTACTGTCCAACCAAACGACGGTCTCCTCTATCTACGCAGCAGACTTAGATCAGGATGAAGATTTGGACATCGTCGTCGCGGCTATCAATGGCGATTTGTTATCCTGGCACGAGAATTTGGGTAACAACCAGTTTGGTCCCAACCAAGTCATCAACGATTACCACGACGGGCCGCGTACCGTAGTGGCAGAAGACGTGGACGGCGATGGCCTAGCGGACCTCGTAGTTGGTAACCGTCAAGAGCCGAGTGAAACCGGGGCAGGCTTGGTCTGGTACCGCAATACGGGCACAAGTAGCTTCGAACTCATGGACACGCTGATGGCGGCAGGTTGGCATGATTACCTCCACCTTGCTGACTTGGATATAGACGGTGATTTGGACGTCATTTCTTGCCATTCCAATGATGATATGGCGTGGTTAGCCAATGACGGTAGTGGTAATTTTGGTCCCCCACAGGAGCTAGCACGAAATTCGCGTCACGTCCGATTTGTGGAAACACCTGATCTAAATAACGATGGTTTTCCCGATATTCTCTACGGCCTCAATGATAATTCTAATCTGCGCAATACCGTCCTTTGGCGTGAATCGACGGGGGCTGCCCAGTTCAAACCCTTCGATTTTGTCACCGTCGGTGGGGGGGATTTTGGCAAACCCGTCGTTGCGGATATGGACCAAGATGGTCACCTGGATTACGTTATTGGCTCCGGGGACGCAGAGGCGCTCGTCTGGTTTAGAAAGGAAGGTGACGGTTTTTCTCCCGCCAGGCTGATCGCTCGACGCAGCAATTATGATCCGCTCAGTATTGCCGTAGCCGATCTCAACGGCGATGGTTTTCCCGACATTATGGCGGGCAGCATCCAAGACGGATTTTCGTCCGATGTTGACTTTTGTGTATACTACAATAATAATGGCAACGGTACTTTTACGGCCGGAGAGCCTTTCCAAACTTTTTACAGTTGGCAACGCAAAATGGAATTGATTGATATGGACTATGACGGCGACTTGGATTTCTTCTACGTCAATGCAGGTCCTGGTACTGGCTCTCCACAAGCTCTGGTTGGTTGGGTAAGAAATGACGGCGATACCTGGTCGGAACCGATTATCATTCTGGATGAATTGACCAATCTGTTGGATGTGCTCATTACCGACTTTGACGCAGACGGTAAGCGGGAGCTGATTTTGTGTAAAACCGACGCGCC
>JBCDIR010000141.1:0-6597 GCA_038748735.1 Bacteroidota bacterium
ATCCCCAGGTTTACCAAACTTTTGGAAGTTTAGCAAACCTATTTCTTCGGGCAATGCGACATTTTGAAATACGCCCAATTATTTCCACAAAGTGGTTGCATTTAATCGCGTAATGATTTATCTTTGCGGGCGCTTAGAAAATCAGGGCGGCCTGTTTGGAAAAGCATTTGGCGCGGTAGCTCAGCCGGTTAGAGCGCTAGATTCATAATCTAGAGGTCGGGAGTTCAAGTCTCCCCCGCGCTACAAACATGCTCATCGCAAATTTTGATTGCATCAAAATCTGCGATAGGCAAAAAACTCAGTAGCACAATAGTGAGTTGATCAAGTCTCCAGTTTTCACAGTTGTGAAGGTTGGAGATTTTTATTGCTGCTCCTCAATAGCCACTATGCCCTCCACCTGTTGAATCCGCGCGTTAGAAAAATCCTGCTTAGCGCGAAAGCCGTGGCCCCGAATCTGTTGCGTGGGCGTAGTGATGATGGCAAATTTATCGGTGTAGATATTTTCTTCGCGTTCGTTCCAGATGAGTTCTTCCGTCTCCAATTTTTGAAAATCGTAGCTGGACCAAACGACACTGTCGCGGGTGATGACCTCGCCTTTGCGTTCGTAGCGGATAGCGTAATTGGCGGCTAGGGTGCTGGTGATGAGGCCCGTTTCGTCGTAGAATTCGACGAAGACGCCGTCGATAAATTCCTGGTAGGGTTGGGTCCGGTCGAGGTTACTGAGCATGGTTGGCCCGGTGATACGAACTTTGACCTGAGCCGAATCGCTGTAAAGAATTTCCACGTCGCGGACGGTTTCTACTGCGAGATTGAGCAGGGCCGGGTCCGTTTCGTCCGTAGCGAGTTCTTCGCCGCAGGAGACGAGCAAGCAAGGAAGCGCGATTGCCCAGATTAAGCGAATGAGTAGTGGCGTATTATGTTCCATGCAGCCATAACGCTCGAGGTCTGCGTTTTGATGTGTGGGGTGTCGAATCGTTGGGTACCGTAACAGCGGTGGAGGCAACTGGCCTATGCGATGCGAAACGGTGGACGCCCGTGGCGGCCAGCCCGTAGGGCCAAGCGAATAGCGCGCCGTGTAGCGTAGCGCCACGCCCCGCGGCGTGGAGGCCCCCAGTGCTCTGTCAAGTCTCAATAAAGGAGTAACCTATGGCATCTTTTGCGCCCACTCTTCGTTAGAGAACCCCTTACGTAGCTTAGGCTATGCGCGGGAACCTCTGTCTTGATTGGCCACAAAATCTGCTGATACCTCACCCCTTCTTTCAAACTTGACATAGCACTAGCCATTAGACTTATTCCGGTGCTTCTGCTTCCATCAGCTTGGATAAAATAATGAAACGTACGCCCAGCGGAATTTCTACCGAAAAACTAGCGCCGCGCCCGGGTACAACGTCTACGGTGAGGTGGGTATGCTTCCAGTATTCGTACTGGAAAGCGGACATGTAAAAAGGACAGTCTTCGATTTCCCCCAGTAGGATGTCTGAATCGTCGAGGTAGAGGTCTTCTTTGGGAAAACACATGGGGGACGACCCATCACAGCAACCGCCACTTTGGTGAAAGATAAGGTCGCCGTGGGTGGCTTTGAGCTGGGCAAGGATATCGGCTGCGCGTTCGGTGATGGCTATTCGTTCCATGGTTGATTAGGGTGAAAGAGGGCGTAGCTCTTAATCGTGCTACACCCTCCGTTTATAAATACGTTAGCTTATGCCTAGAAGAAGCCCATGGCATTCTTGTCGTAGGAAATCAGCATGTTTTTGGTCTGGCGGTAGTGGTTGAGCATCATCTTGTGCGTTTCGCGGCCAATACCCGACTTTTTGTACCCTCCGAAGGGTGCGTGGGCGGGATACAAGTGGTAGCAATTGACCCAAACGCGACCCGCTTCCACCTGACGTGAAATTTGGTACGCTTGGTGCATGTCCCGCGTCCAGACGCCCGCGCCGAGGCCGTAGAGCGTATCGTTGGCAATTTCGAGGGCTTCTGCCTCGTCTTTGAAAGTGGTAACGCATACCACTGGGCCAAAGATCTCCTCCTGGAAAACGCGCATCTTGTTGTTGCCCTTCAGGATGGTCGGCTGGATGTAGTAACCACCGGAGAGGCTGTCGACGTAGGCCGCTTCACCACCCGCTAGGACTTCGCATCCCTCTTCCTTACCGATCTTGATGTAGTTGAGAATCTTCTCAAACTGATCATTGGAGGCTTGCGCACCCATCATGGTATTGGGGTCCAATGGATGGCCCATCTTGATGGCCTTGGTCCGCTCGATGACGCGCTCAATGAAGGCCTCGAAGATACTTTCTTGAACCAGCATCCGCGAGGGGCAGGTACAGACTTCGCCCTGGTTGAGGGCAAACATGACGGCCCCTTCGATACACTTGTCGAAGAATTCATCGTCTGCTTCCATGATACTCTCGAAGAAGATGTTCGGGCTCTTACCGCCTAGCTCCAAAGTAACGGGAATCAGGTTCTTAGAAGCGTACTGCATGATGAGTTGACCTGTGGTGGTCTCACCCGTGAAGGCTACCTTACGAATGTCGGGATGGCTAGCCAGTGGTTTACCCGCTTCTACTCCGAAACCGTTTACGATATTGAGGACGCCAGCGGGTAGTAAATCGCTGATGAGCTCCATCAATACTAGGATGCCTACTGGGGTTTGCTCGGCGGGTTTGAGCACCACACAATTGCCAGCGGCTAGGGCTGGAGCGACCTTCCAGGCGGCCATGAGGATGGGGAAGTTCCAGGGAATAATCTGCCCCACTACCCCCAGGGGTTCGGGTACGTTGACGCAAACGGTGGTGGCGTCGAGTTCGCTCATCGAGCCTTCTTCGGCGCGGATGACGCCCGCAAAATAGCGGAAGTGGTCGATGGCGAGTGGCAAGTCCGCAGCGCGGGTCTCGCGCAGGGCTTTACCGTTGTCCCAGGTTTCGGCGCGGGCCAATGCCTCTAGGTTTTCCTCCATACGATCCGCAATCTTGTTGAGGATGACGGAGCGCGCGGCGGCGGCGGATTTATTCCAGCTCTTGGCGGCTTCCCAGGCGGCGGCCACGGCCTTGTCGACGTCTTCTTTAGTAGAACGGGGAATTAGGGTAAACGAATTCCCGTCGACGGGAGAGATGTTTTCAAAATAATTACCCTGGGTGGGCGCTACCCATTCGCCGCCGATGTAATTTTCGTACTGCGGCTTGAACTCAGGTTTTGCCAGTACTTCTGCTTGGGTTGCGGAAACGCTACTCATAATTGGAAGTTTAGATGGTTTGAGAAATTATAGACTTTTTTATCTTATGTTGGCAAAATTATATTCTTTTGAACCTGGTTGTGTGAACTATTCTGCTGTTCTGCGGTACGATCCTATCATCTTCTGGTGTTTAAACGATGATTTGCGCTCAAAAATGTGTAACTTGATTGCTAGTGCTTTGTTAACACTACATCTAGGGGTAATCTATGGCATCTTTTGCTGCCACTCTGCGTTGAAGAACCTCTTGCGTAGCTTAGGCTATGCGCGGGAACCTTCGCCTGGATTGGCAACAAAATCTGCTAATACCTTACCTGCAGCTTCAGTCTTAACAAAGCACTAGTAGCTGTTTCGTTACGCTTTCTGTTTCACACTGCCTATCATGATTTTACCTGCTAATTACCAGCAAGGGCGCGAATTGCATACCCTAGTCGAAAACCGTACGACCTACAATTTCCGTCAGGCCGAAATGAATATCTTCGAGACCCACGAAGTAGCCAAACGCGTCCAACTCAATTTTTCCCAACCGGTCCTCGCCAGTATGATTACCGGAAAAAAGGTGATGCACCTGCGCGATCAGCCGTCTTTTGCCTTTGTGCCCGGCGAGTCGGTGATGTTACCCAGTCACGAAGAAATGTGCATCGACTTTCCTACGGCCAGTCTCAAGCGACCGACTAAATGCCTAGCCCTAGAGGTGGACCAGGACGTTATCGCCAGGACTATTACACTCCTTAATGAACAAGTTCCCAAGCAAGACCACGCGCAGTGGCAGCGTGGTGCGTTCAACCTGCATTTTAGTCACACCGATGCCGTACAAGAAATACTGCAACGACTGCTCTATCTCTGCGTTGAGGATCATCCCAATAAGGATATTTTTGTCAATATGATGGTGAGCGAATTGCTGATTCGGATTCTACAAGCAGAATCAAAACATACGCATCTGCAAGTGGCCGCGCAGAGCAAAAACGAGTCTCGTTTGGGCTACATCATCAACTACATCAAAGAAAACCTAGGGCAGAAATTGACGATTAAGGAGCTGAGTCAGCAAGCTTACATGAGTGAATCGCATTTTTCCCGCGTTTTCAAACAAGAGATGGGTTGTTCTCCAATTGAATTCATCAACGAACAGCGCCTGTTGCTGGCTACGCAGCTGCTGACGAACGCGCGCGTTTCCGTTACCGAAATTTACCTATCCTGTGGTTTCAATAGTCTGTCTTACTTCAACCGCTTGTTCAAGCGTAAGCATGACCTGACCCCCGGTGAGTATCGGCAACAACAGTTAGATTTCTAACCTTATGTAGAACAAATCCTAGTACTGGTAGAAAGCACTAGCGCAACTGGCGGCGGTTCAGTATCTTGCGGGTCAAGATAACAATCTATGACCTACGATAACTTTACGACCAAAGCGCAGGAAGCGATTATGCAAGGCCAGAAGGTGGCCAGCGGCTTGCAACAACAGCAAGTGGATACCCCCCATTTGCTGAAAGGCATGTTGGAGACCGACGAGCGAGTGATGCGTTTTTTGTTGGAAAAAAATAATGTGGAGGTAGCAGAACTCATCCGCAAACTGACGCAGACCGTACGGGCTTACCCTAAAGTGGAAGGGGACGGTAAGCAGTACCTGACGGATTCGGCTAACAAGGCGCTAGCGCGCGCCAAGAAGATGTTGCCTGACTTCGGCGATGAATATATCTCTTTGGAGCTGATGCTGCTGGGCGTTATTCAGGGCAAGGACAAGGGCGCACAAGTGCTCAAAGATGCGGGTGCAACCAACGACGGATTGCAAGCGGCCATCAAGGAACTACGCAAGGGCGCGACGGTCCAGGACCAGAGCGCGGAGGAGAGCTACAATGCCCTGCAACGCTTTGCGATTAACCTGAACGAGCGGGCCGAACTGGGTAAGCTGGACCCCATCATCGGACGGGACGAGGAGATGCGGCGGGTGCTGCAAATCCTGTCGCGGCGCAAGAAAAATAACCCGCTCCTGATTGGTGAGGCGGGGGTGGGCAAGACGGCCATCGTGGAGGGCATTGCCTGGCGGATTGTCAAGGGTGACGTGCCGGAAAACCTGAAGAGCAAGCGCATCTACGTGCTGGATATTGCGGCCCTAATTGCCGGGGCGAAGTACAAAGGGGAGTTTGAAGAACGCCTCAAAGGAGTCATTAAGGAAACGACGGCCTCGGACGGAGAAGTCGTCCTCTTTATCGACGAAATTCACACGCTCATTGGCGCGGGCGGTGGCAACGGAGCCATGGACGCGGCCAATATTTTGAAGCCCGCACTGGCGCGTGGCGAACTACGTACCATCGGTGCGACGACCTTGGACGAATACCAAAAGTATTTTGAAAAAGACAAGGCGCTCGTCCGCCGCTTTCAGACCATTCTGATCAACGAACCGAGTGTGGAGGACACCATTTCCATCCTGCGCGGGTTGCAGGAACGCTATGAGGTGTACCACAAGATCGAAATTTTGGACGAAGCCCTGGTAGCCGCCGCCGAACTGAGCGACCGCTACATCGCCGACCGCTACCTGCCGGACAAAGCCATTGACCTCATCGACGAAGCGGCGGCGCGGATGCGTTTGGAATTGGACAGCGTACCCGAAGAGGTGGACGAGTGGGACCGTAAAGTGCGCCAACTCGAAATAGAACGCGAGGCCATCAAACGCGAAAAAAACAAAGCGAAGCTCAAGCAAATCAATGGTCAAATTGCCAACGCCAAAGAGAAGCGCGATAGCCTACGCGCGGGCTGGAAGAGTGAAAAAGAGATTGTGGACGAGGTGCAAGACCTCAAAAAGCGCATGGAGGAACTGGAAATCAAAGCCGACCGCGCCGAGCGCCACAGCGACTTCGAGACCGTAGCCCGCATCCGCCACGGCGAGCTACAAGAACTGCAACAACAGCTAACCGCCGCCGAAAAGAAACTGGATAAACTACCCGAAGAAAAACGCTTCACCAACGAAGAAGTGACCGCCAACGACATTGCCGAAGTAGTGGGCCGCTGGACGGGCATACCCGTAGCGCGCATGCTGCAGAGCGAAAAAGAGAAGCTGCTGCTACTAGAAGACGAGCTGCACAAACGTCTCATTGGTCAAGACGCCGCCGTACAAGCCGTGGCCAATGCCGTGCGCCGCAGCCGCGCCGGGATGCAGGACGAGGACCGACCCATCGGTTCGTTTATCTTTTTGGGGCCGACCGGGGTCGGCAAAACGGAACTGGCCAAGGCACTAGCTGAAGTGCTATTTAACGACGAGCGCGCCATCACCCGCATCGACATGAGTGAGTACCAGGAGCGCCACGCCGTTAGCCGCCTAGTAGGTGCGCCTCCGGGTTACGTTGGCTACGACGAGGGTGGGCAACTGACCGAAGCCG
>JBCDIR010000142.1:0-6594 GCA_038748735.1 Bacteroidota bacterium
CCTTTCTAACGAATGCTGGCCTGCTATGTTCACTTGGATGAAACGAAAGATGCCATTAAATCGACTTAAGTTGCTAGTTCTTCCTCTTCGTCCGTTGAGGAGTGATTGCGCCACTGGCGTAGCATAGTTTTAACGTAATGGCGCTGGCGCTGTTTAGCTTTCTGTTTGTTGGCGCGTTTGCCCGTGCGTTTATCTTTTACTAATCGCTCAACGTCTTCTACCCGTTCAATTTTATCTGCATCCGTAATTTGAGTACGCTTGGCCATGTCACTGCGGTTCGTTCTGCTACTTGGGGGAGAAGCTGACTTAGAACAGTTCAACCCCCCGCAGGTAGCATAACGTGCGAGGGTGGATTCGGTTTAGCGTAAGCCTAAAGTTGTCACTAAAGAGGCAATCTTTTACCAACTCACCATTTCCAACACCTTTTCTACCACGTCCTCCACGTTTGGCTTACTGATGTAGTTGCCGTCGTCGCCGTAAGGCGGGCGAAAGGCCGTTCCCGTGAGTGTTACGGGCGGCGTGTCGAGTTGAAAAAAGCCCTGCTGATCTTCGATAATGTGTTGGGTGATGTAAGCAGCAGCTCCTCCGGGGACGTCTTCGTCTACGACCAGTAGCCGGTTGGTTTTACGCAAGCTACCACTGATACGGTGCTCCAAGTCGAATGGCCAGAGGGTTTGCACATCCACTACTTCGACGGATACGCCGAGCTCCGCCAGCATTGCGGCAGCTTTCGCTACGACGCGGACGCAAGAACCGTAAGTGACGATAGTCACGTCTTCGCCTTCTTGCACCACTTCCGGTACGCCGAGCGGCACGGTGAACGTATCCAAGTTTTCGGGTAACTGTTCTTTGAGTCGGTAGCCGTTCAAGCATTCGATCACCAAGCCAGGGTCATCGCCTTGTAGTAAGGTATTGTACATGCCGATAGCCTGTACCATATTGCGTGGTACGCAGATGTGCATACCGCGTAGACCGCCCAGGAGCACACTCATGGGCGAGCCACTGTGCCAGATGCCTTCCAGCCGGTGTCCGCGGGTGCGGATGATGACGGGCGCTTGCTGCCCACCCGCCGTACGCCAGCGCAGGGTAGCGAGGTCGTCCGAGAGCGGACTCATGGCGTAGATGAGGTAGTCCAAATACTGAATTTCCGCCACGGGACGCAGCCCACGCATCGCCATCCCGATGGCTTGACCGACGATGGTCCACTCGCGGATACCCGTATCGAAGACGCGCTCTTCGCCGTATTTGTCTTGTAGTCCGGCCATGCCCTGGTTCACTCCACCGATTTTACCGACGTCTTCACCGAAGATGTATAGCTCGGGGATGCGGGCTAGGGCGCGATCAAAAAAGGCGTTGATGACTTCGTAACCATTGACGGTTGGCGAATTGTCCGTGATTTGGGCCGCTTCAGAACGAACCTGGAGAGCTGCCTGCGGGCTTTCGCTCAGTAGGTGTTGGCCGTAGCACCGCGCCAGGTATTGTTTCTCCGCTTTGACGTAAGTCGCCAATTCGGGGGAAGCTTGACCACGAAGCTGGAATACGAGTCGCCGCGCGATGGTCAGCAACTCTGCCCGGCTGGGGTTTTGTAGCTTCGTTATTTCTTGTTGCGCACTTTGTACCGCAGGTGATGCTGGCAGCGCCGTTAGGAGCCCCGTTAAACGCTGCTGTTGTTGTTGGATGGGCTCACGAAAAGCTTTCCACGCCCGCTGGCGGGCCGCTTTAGTTTCTTCTTTAGCGCGCTGTTCGATTGCTTTTAACTCCTGCTCCTCCGCCACGCCGGTGGCCAGCATCCAGAGGCGAAACTGGCGATTACAATCGTACTCTTGTTCCCATTGTAGGCGCTCTTCACTCTTGTAGCGTTCGTGCGAGCCGGAAGTAGAGTGCCCCTGGGGTTGGGTCAATTCCCGAATGTGAAAAACGGCAGCCTGGTGAGTACGACGCATTTTGGCAATGCCTTGCTCGTAAGCCTCACAGAGCGCGGGATAGTCCCATCCTTTTACGCGGTAGATGGCGATGCCATCACCCGCTTGGTTCGTCTCGAAGCCGCGGAGGGCCTCGCTGATGCTGCCTTTGGTCGTTTGGTAGGTGGTCGGGACGGATATACCGTAACCGTCGTCGGCTACACTAACCGCTAGCGGGACCTGAAGTACCCCCGCCGCGTTGATGCTTTCCCAAAAAGCGCCCTCGCTGGTACTGGCATCACCGATATTGCAAAAGCAGACCTCCTGTCCGTTTTTACTGTATAGGTTGTTGTCCAACTGGTCCGCTGCGCGGTAGACTTTACTAGCAAATGCCAAACCCAAACCGCGGCCCATTTGCCCTGCAGTAGTCGAAATATCGGAGGAAAGATTAATCTGTTGGCGTTGGTTGACCCACTGCCCGTTCGCGTCCGTGTTGGGCGTCATGTGGTGACCAATCATCTGCCGTCCGGCGCTGAAGGGATCGTTATCCGGATCGGCGTAGAGCTGGGCGAAGATGTCTTCGGCTTTCGCCAAATCGAGTGCTAGCAAAAGGGTGTGGCCACGGTAATAATCTGCTCGCCAGTCGCCTTTGCGGTACGCTTTAGCCATCGCAATTTGGTAGACTTCTTTACCATCATCAGAAACGCCAAACTTCGCCCGTCCGGTGAGGACGTCGCGGCGGATGTAAAGGCTGATTTCGCGGCTGAGGCAGCAGGTGAAGTAGTCGTCCAAGATGGCTTGACGAATAGAACTAGGCGGGGTCGTAGAAGTGGCTAATTTGCTAAGCGTCACAGGCAAAAGGTTGTTTTCTCTGGTACAAAGATACGAAAAATTGAGGGTGAAAACAGTTGTTGTGCCAAGCAGTTAATGTGCTAACTAGCTGTAAACCTTTTAGTTAGGTGTTTTTATAACATTGTTTTCACGAAATCTGCAACAGCGCACCAAGCACTGAGGTTGGCAAAAAATTGTCAAAAGCCCGTCAACTCCAATACTCCTTCGTAAGATAACGTAAATTGCCACATATTCATGGGGAACCACCACAAATGTCACTATTGTAAACTCAGTGTTACGAAAAGGTGATTTTTAAGCAAAATTTGTGGAAAAAAATTAAAAAACGACTCGAAATGAACGGTTTTCATTCCTTTGAGCGGCTGATTGGTGTGGCGCTGGCTCTAGTACCGATGCTGCTTTGGGCCCAAACTGACGGACCGAAAAAAGTACGTTTACCAGCCGTTTTGGCGGAGGTTTCCGGCCTGTACATCCAGTCGCCGGACAGCTTGTGGTGGCACAACGATAGCGGTGGTTCGCCCGAATTATTTTTGACCAATCGGGAGGGAGAATTACTTAGCCAAGTGACCGTTCCCACCGCCATCAATCGCGACTGGGAAGACCTCACTGCTGACGACCAAGGCTACGTCTACGTCGGTGACTTCGGGGATAACCGCCGCCGCCGTACCAATCAGTGCATTTACCGCTTCCGCCCGGGCGCTAAGACCGCCGACAGTATTGCTTTTCGTTACCCCAACGACCGCCGCCAAGATCTGGAGGCGTTCTTCTGGCACCAGGATAGTCTGCACCTATTTACCAAGTCGCGGATACGGCGAGGCTGTCTGGCTACCTACCACTACGTTGTTCCGGCGCAAGCGGGTACGCATACCGCGAGCTTGCGCGACAGCGTGACCCTCAAAAAACGTGTAGTCACCGCCGCAGCTATCGACCGGGAGAGCGGTAGGGTAGTGCTCCTGACGTATTATTACAAACGGCTGCTCGGTATTTTTCCCTTTTCGGTAGCCAATGTGTTCTTCCTCGATGATTATCCGGACGGACATTTCCTGCGTGGGCGGGTGCAGCGCAAGCGCATCTCGTTTTTGCTGGCTACGCAGTACGAATCGGTTGATTTTTTGACCAGCGATACCATTTTAGTGGCGTCGGAAAAGACGGTTTTCATTGCGCCGAAGGTGAAGCGGGTGACTAGCAGAGGGACTCGCTCGGCTGCACCTCGCTGAGGGTGAAGGGTATAGGGATACACTATCGTTTTTCCAAGTGAAAATAGGTCTAGTCGACACGTCACCACCTCACAAAATCACCAATCACCACTTATCCAAGTCCTCCCGTCATCTCCTCTGGCCGCACCCAGGCGTCAAACTCCTCCGCCGTGAGGTAACCCAAATCTAGCGCAGCGGCTTTCAGGGTCGTATCTTCGGCGTAGGCTTTTTTGGCAATTTTGGCCGCTTTGTCATAACCGATTTTGGTGTTGAGGGCCGTGACGAGCATGAGGCTATTGTTGAGGTGTTCGGTGATGCGCTTGCGGTTGGGTTCGATACCGGCGGCACAGTTGTCGTTGAAGCTGACGCAAGCATCACCGATGAGGCGGGCGCTCATCAGGAAGTTGAAGATCATCATAGGTTTGAAGACGTTCAGCTCGAAGTGGCCCGTCATACCACCGACGTTGATGGCTACGTCGTTACCAACCACTTGGGCCATGGCCATCGTCAGTGCCTCGGACTGCGTGGGGTTTACCTTGCCGGGCATAATGGACGAACCCGGTTCGTTGGCCGGAATGACGATTTCGCCGATACCCGAGCGGGGACCGGAAGAGAGCATCCGAATGTCGTTGCCAATTTTCATCAGTGAACAAGCTACCGTTTTTAGTGCGCCGTGGGCTTCCACGATGGCATCGTGCGCGGCGAGGGCCTCGAACTTGTTTTCTGCGGTCACGAAGGGGTAGCCCGTCAGCTCGGCGATCTTACTCGCTACGAGCGGCGCGTAGCCCTTGGGTGTGTTGAGGCCCGTACCGACGGCGGTGCCGCCCAGCGCCAGTTCGGCCAGGTGTGCTAGGGTGTTCTTAATGGCCCGCAAGCCGTGGTCCAGCTGACTGACGTAGCCCGAAAACTCCTGTCCTAGCGTCAGCGGCGTAGCGTCCATGAAGTGCGTACGCCCGATTTTCACTACGTCTTGCATGGCTTCCGCTTTCGCTTTCAGCGTATCGCGCAGCTTTTCCATACCGGGAATGGTGACCTCCATCAGCATTTTGAAGGCCGCAATGTGCATGGCCGTAGGGAACGTATCGTTGGACGACTGGCTCTTGTTGACGTCGTCGTTGGGGTGGAGGGCCTTTTGCTCGTCGGTGAGTTGACCGCCCTGGAGCACGTGGCCGCGGTTGGCGATGACCTCGTTGCAGTTCATGTTGCTCTGCGTACCCGAACCCGTTTGCCAGACGACGAGGGGAAACTGATCGTCCAACTCGCCGGCCAAAATTTCGTCGCAGACTTTACCGATCAATTCCGCTTTTTCAGAGGCCAGTACGCCCAGCTCGGCGTTCGTCTGCGCCGCCGCTTTTTTCAGATAGGCAAAGGCTTGGATCACTTCGATGGGTATGCGTTGGCCGCCAATGCGAAAGTTTTCGCGGGAGCGCTGCGTCTGAGCCGCCCAGTACTTATCGGCGGGGACTTCTACGGGGCCAATGCTGTCGTGTTCGGTACGGAATGGTGTCATGCTGTTGGTTGTTTTTATTTGGTGGGGCGAATATACGGGTTTGTGGTTTTAGGGAGTATTTTATGAGAAATTACACCGAATTTAAGCGAATTGAATCAACAAGCTAGAAAATACCTATCTTAGATTTGCTTTTCAGGTATACTGTTAACGATGGGTGTATTTCATTTTATCGTTTACTGGAAAACAGTATAAGGAAATAACACTTACGCCCCAGCGGGGCATTCTGTTTGTAACTTTTGGGCTGTTGGAGCCTGCGCCCCAGAGGGGCCGCCTGTACTTCGGGGTTCTTTAACAGTTGCATATAGGCGGCCCACTGACGCTGCGGTCAGGATCGTAACCCGCTGGGGCGCAGCAATAGAGACTTACCCCAGTTTTTACAGACCGTTTACCTCGCTGAGGCAATTACTACGCAAACGACATTTTGAAATGCACCCGTAACGATTGTAGTAACCAGATGATCAAAAAAGTATGCAACCCGAATTAAGAGCTAAATGTGACCTGCCTAACAAGATGGTAGGTCGAACCTGATTTAGCCCTTAATTCGCATATAAAATAAGCAAGTGCCTTTCCTGGCTCTCGGCTGAGCCGAGAGCCAGGTTAACAACTAGGAAATGACACCAAAAGACTATTTAACCACTATCCGCGATGCCGTTCGGCAAGATAAGCTCAACCTTGCTTTTCAGTTGTTACAAGAATTCGTAGCGCATACGAGTGAGGAACTGAAAGAGGTGATTGCCCAGTCGGGGCGCTACGCCGCCATTGAGCGAGAAGTCCGCCTGGGAACCGTCGATGGGGAGACGGCCAGTGTAGAGAAAAACAAGATTCGCTGGGCCGTGCTCGACTTTTTGACGGCACTGGAAGTAGCTGAAATGGAGCATCCTACGGTCAAAGCCGCTACCAGACAAGCTATGAGTCGCCCCGTTTTTCAACAGCACGCCAACAATATTTACAATATTGAGAAAATCGAAGGCGGCGCAACGTTTAATTAGGTATGAGCACTAAGACCGTAAAACTCACGCAGGCCAATGCCGATACGCTGACCCTGGACGTCAATGGTGAACTGGTAGAGATTAAACACCAATTGGGCGTATTGCAACAGCTGCTGGAAGAAAAGCAGTTGCAGACCATTCAGCACGCG
>JBCDIR010000143.1:0-6557 GCA_038748735.1 Bacteroidota bacterium
ACCTGGGGCATGTGGTTGCGCAAGGGAGAGAAGGTGTACTGATCGTTAATTTCTTGTTATACTTCGGATAGATGCCTGCCCCGAATAGAGAAAAGACTTCAATTCTGAATTGGCCAATTAACAATAAAGTATGCAGTACTTGGTTTTGCTTATAACCCTACTAATGGCTCCCTCATTATCGGGACAAGATACGGGGATCACGGTCGGTATTAACAATAATCGCTTAGTAAAAGTAAACCTGGAAACGGGCGAGGTGATGCCGTTTGCGACTTTGCGCGGCCTACCGTCCGACGAAGAGGTTCGTAATTTGGTCTACGTGGAACAAGATCAAGCTTTTTACGCAACGCTCTACACGAAAACGCACCCAACGCTGCTGCGCATTCGCGGTACTGGAGCGTGGGAGGTGGTTGGCAGACTAGCAATGTACGACGGCCAACAACCTTATTTCTGCGAAGGTCTGGCCTTTGATCAACAGACTGGACAATTGTACGTGGCGGTAAGCTTAGACGGTAGTATAGCTAGCGGAGATAAAACATCTGAGGCGTTACTCACCGTTGATCGCTTTACGGGTATTTGTGCTTTTCAGGCCTACTTACGTAACCACCCGCCACCAAATGACTTTGACGAAATTGCGGTTTACGAAGGACAACTGTTTTGTTTTGATGGTAACCCTTCCATTAACAATACCTACGTTTTTCCCTTCTCGATTCACCAACTCAGTGGCGAATTATTTGCGGGTACTAAGCAAAATATTCCCTATTTCACTATGGATGACGTGTTGGTGCGCGGGCAACTCGCCTATTTTCCTAACGCTCGGGACGGTTACCTTTACGTCTATGATTTGGTGAGTCGTAAGTACCGTCGTGTTAATCGTTTGCGGGGGCCCAATCATCTGGGGCGCATCAAGTTGACGGGTCTGGCTTTTCTACCTTTGGCAAGAGCTTAGCTTCGGTACTGCGTAATTTTTCACGGCAGTAAGCGATAAGTTCGGCGGCGCGTTCGCTGCGGGCCGTTAGTTCGTCGATGCTGGTCTGCTCACCCTGGAGGTCCTGGAGGATGGTTTCCAGTTCTTGGAGGGCGGCTTCGTAGGAGGGTGGGTTGCTCATGATTATAGTTTTAGTGCAGCCTGCTGGGACGCATTGCAACCTGCCTGACTACTTCGGCAGACAGGTGCGTCCTTACGGTTGATACAAGCCGTTACGGTTGAGACAAGCCATGGCTTGTCTGTACGACGGTGGCCTCGGCTTCGCCTTGGGCTAAGCGGATGCTTATGGTATCGCCTGAGGTGAGGTCTTTCGCGGTGGTGATGATTTGGCCTTCCTTACTCGTTAGGCTGAAGCCGCGATTCAGGCTAGTTTCTAAACGTAATAACAAGTGTTGTTTTTCGAGAGTGTCTAGTTGCTGTTGGGCTTGCCGCAAGCGCTGTTCCGTACGTTGTGGCAGGACTCCGGCCAAGTGATCCAGCTGCCAGTATTGCTGTTGGAGATATTGCTGGGTTTGGTGATGTAATAGTTGTTGACAATGATCTATTTTGGACCTGGCTTGCGCCAAACGCTGGGTGGTTAGTTGCTGGTTCCACTGCGCTTTTTCGAGTAGGTGCTGTTCTAATGTCAAGAGTCTATTCACTAGAAAATCGGCTACGGCGGTCGGCGTTTTTAGGGACGTATGGGCTAGCATGTCCAAGATCGACTGATCCGTTTGGTGGCCAATACCCGATAGGATCGGCAGGGGTGCTTTAGCTGCTACGGTACACAACTCCCGTTCGTCAAAATCACTCAAATCCGTCCGCGCACCACCACCGCGAATGATGACGATGGCGTCGTAGTCAGCGGCGCGGCGGCCAATCGTGCGCAGTTGCTTCCGGATTTCTACACTCGCCTGCGTTCCTTGCATAGCAGCGGGAAAGAGGGTGGTATCATAATGATAACCGTAAGGATTACTGCGTAATTGATCCAAAAAATCCTGCAAACCCGCCGCTACGGGCGAACTGATGATGGCCAGTCGCTGGGGCGCTAGCGCGAGTGGTAGGTTGCGATTGAGGTCCCAAACGCCGCTTTTGTGCAGGTGCTCAATCGTAGCTTGGCGCTGTAAGGCCAGCTGGCCCAGGGTAAAATGCGGATCCAAGTCCGTAACCATAAACTTCAGCCCGTAGCGCTCGTGAAATTCGATTTGGACTTGTAGTTTCACCTGACGACCACCTTGTAGCAGCTCGCGGAGGCGCAACTTATTTTCGCGTTGCCAACGCCGGGCCGTGCGTTCCCAGAGGATAGCCTGGGCTTGCGCGCGGAGTTCCTCCCCCGCTGCTGCCTTTTCGATGATGTCCAAATACCAATGTCCCCGCCGCTCACTGACGGACGCCAACTCCGCACTCACCCAGACCGCTTGCGGCAAGTTCAAAGCCACAAAGCGCCGGATGTATTCGTTAAGCTCGAAGAGGGTGTACTCATTCATAATAGTAAAGGAACTACTTTTCTAGTGCTCAAAATGGTATTTTGTCTATAAAGCTGGCAAAGAAGCTTAAATCCATGATTTTTTACCGCTTCGCGTTCCGAATATGCACTTTTATGGCTTCGATTATCTCGAATTTTGATGAAATCAAAATTCGAGATGAGTTACTTTTCGTTCGTCGTAAAATTCTAGTAGTTCGCCGAGGAAAGTGGAAATGCGTTAACAATTTTAAGAATTTAGAAAACGTAAAGCAAAGCTATCATTAGCAATTGTGGCACCATCATTAACGCAAAGCCTTCTACCATGAAAATCCTATCAGTGTTTCATCGTGGTAATGAAATTAGTATTCATACCAATCTTTTGGGTAAAAAGATCATCACCTTTAACAAGGAGGTCGTACTCGAAAAATTCACCCTTTTCAATCTTCCCGTATTGACCTTCACCGCCAAGGGCGAGGCGTACTACGTCAAACTCGGCTACCACTGGTCGGGTGGCTACGGAGCAGACATCTGGAACGATGACGGGCCAATTCTCCTCGGCCTGAACAAGTACACAGGCCGACCGCGCTTTAATCCTATTATTGAATCGGATTACGTGTAATTTCAATGTAAAGCTTGCTTTTCTATGCTCACTCGGATTTGTAACCTGCCTCGCTATCAGGTAGGTCCGAGTAGCACCGCAACTCATTTGGCTTCCGGCCAACATTAAACTTAGTACCCATGCAAGACTTACTCCACGCTGCTTTGCACGCACTCAACCTGCCCTACACTTTCCTCCTGGGCGTCGTCTTCGTCTATTGGCTGTCCGTTCTATTCGGTGCCATTGACTTAGGTAGTTTTGATGTCGACGTCGATATGGACTTAGATGCCGAAGCGGACGTATCCATCGGTGGCTGGTTTGCGGGAGCCCTACAGTTTTTCCACCTGGATCGCTTGCCGTTCATGCTCATCATGTCGCTGGTGATACTGGCTGGATGGGGGATGACGGTACTGAGCAATCACTACTGGGGCGATTATCGATTGGGTTTCGCCTTAGCGATGGCAGCACCGATTTTGCTGACCGCTTTTATGGTAGCTAAGGTGCTGAGCTATCCACTGCTCCCCGTTTTCGCTGCCACTAACCAGGAGGCGAAGCCGGTAGAATACATCGGCAAAGTAGCCCGCATCAAGTTGCGGCCCACTGATACTCACTTCGGCCAGGCTGGGGTAGACAATGACGGTGATCAGCTATTGATTAACATTAAATCGACGGTGCCTACGGGCGTGCTGTCCGTTGGCCAAGATGTACTCATCATCGGCCAAACACAGGACAAACGCTACTGGCTGGTCCGGCCGCTGGCACCGAATGAATAAGAACTGTAGCGATACGCGGGATGCCCCTTTGTTGGTCGGAGAGGGGGAGAGGCTTCCCAACCCGGAAAACGCGCTCGGCATTCCGCTATCGCTCATTAGATACTCACCCTGTCTCTCGGCTCAGCCGAGACCAGGCCAATTAACAATATTTCAAACCTAATAAACCTTCAAAAACATGCTCTTACTACAAGCGGATATTGCCAGTATGACCCTGTTGACGATACTCGGGTTCGCCCTCTTTGTATTCATCGGCTTCCTGGTGATGCTCATCAGTTGGTACCGCAAGGTGCCCCAAGGCAAAGCCATCATCAAAACCGGCGTTGGTGGCACCAAAGTCGCTACCGAAAACGGTATTCTCGTCATTCCCGGCATTCAGATGTACGAGGAAATGGACCTTTCGGTGAAAACCATCGAAATTGCCCGAATGAAGCAAGACGGACTGATCTGTAAAGACAATATCCGTGCTGACATCAAAGTCGTCTTCTTCGTGCGTATTAACAAGGATGCCAGTGCTGTCAAAAGCGTGGCGCAGTCGATTGGCTGTAAGCGCGCTTCGGATGTATCCACCTTACGGGAATTATTCGAAGCCAAATTTTCGGAAGCGATCAAGACCGTTGGTAAGCGTTTCAACTTCGTAGAGTTATACGACAATCGCGAGAAGTTCAACCAAGAAATTCAGAACAGCCTGACCGAATTGAACGGCTACGTACTGGAAGACGCTTCGATTGATTACCTAGAGCAAACCGATATTCAGTTCCTTAAGGACGACAATATCCTCGACGCCGAAGGTATTAAGAAGATCACCGAACTGACCGCTCAGCAAAAGGTGAAGGCTAACTTCATCCGCCGTGAAGAGGAAAAAACCCTCAAAGAGCAGAACGTTGAAGCCCGCGAAGCCATCCTTGAGTACGAGCGCCAACTGGCCGAAAAAGAGGAGCGCCAAAAGCGGGAGATTGCCAACATCAAATCGCGTGAAGAAGCGGAAATCGCCAAGATTCAGGAGGAAGAGCGCCTACGCGCCGAACTCGTCCGCATCAAAACGGAGGAGGAACTCCAGATTGCCGAGGAAAACCGCTTGCGCCAAGTGATTGTCGCTGCTAAGAACAAGGAGCGCACCGAAGCCGTTGAGCAAGAGCGCGTTGAAAAGGACCGCTTACTGGAAGCCACCGAGCGCGAGAAGATCGTGACGCTGGCAGAGATTGAAAAGGAGCGCGCCGTCGAAGAGGAGCGCAAGAACATCCAAGACGTCATCCGCGACCGCATCATGGTCGAAAAGAAAGTCGTCGAAGAGGAGGAGCGCATCAAGGACACGCGCGTGCTGGCCGAAGCCGAGCGTCTGAAGCAAAAGTCCGTCATTGAGAGCCAAGCCATCGGTGAATCAACGGTCATTGAGCAAGAGAAGGCCGCCGAAGCCGCCAAGCTCGCCGCCGCCATCGAAGCCGAGAAGCTCATCATCGAAGCCGAAGCCACCAAGCAGGCCGCCGAAAAGGAAGCCGAAGCCCGCAAGATCATCGCCGAGGCGAAAGCCGCCGAGGAAGCCACTATTGGTCTGTCCGAAGCACAGGTGATTGAAGCCAAGGCCCACGCCCGCGAGCTAGAAGGCCGCGCCGAAGCGACGGTACTCGAAACCCAAGCCCTCGCCGAAGCCAAAGGTATTGCCGCCAAGGCCGACGCCCTCAAAAAGCAAGGTCTCTTTGAAGCTGAAGTCCTCGACGAGAAAGGAGCCGTAGAAGCTAAGGTCCTCGAACTCAAGCTAGCTGCCGAAGCCCGCGGCGTAGAGCAAAAGGCTACTGCCATGAAGAAGCTCGACGGGGTAGGTAAGGAGCACGAAGAGTTCAAGTTGCGCCTGGAGAAGGAGAAGGAAGTCGAACTGGCCGAAATCCACGTTCAGCAGGAAGTGGCCCACGCCCAGGCGACCGTCCTCGGCGAAGCCATGAAGCACGCCAATATCGACATCGTCGGTGGCGAGATGCAGTTCGTCAACAGCATTCTCAACTCCGTCAATCGCGGCAAGCAACTGGACGGCCTCGTCAACAACTCGACGCACCTGACGCAGCTCAGCCAGAGCCTTCTCGGCAACGGGAATGGCAACGGTGGCGGCGTCGTCAGCCAAATCTCCCACCTCATTCAGAAAGCTGGCTTGAGCACGGAGAGCATTAAGAACCTCACGCTTACGGCCCTCCTGCTGAAGTTGAACAATCAACTAACGGGCAAGAAGGACCAGAGCGTTGTACAGAGTCTCTTGAGCCAGGTAGAGCACTTGGGAATGGGGGAGTTGGAGCTGCAGAAGCTATTGTAGAACTCTTCCAGCTGCGCCGTAAATCGTGGCGGTACTCCTACGCTAAAGCGTAGTCGTGGGGGTACCGCTGGCGCGGGTGGTTGTACTGCGGCTTCGCCGGGCGTGGTAGTACTCGCTATCGCTCGTGGGTTTTAGTGTTACATTCATAAAGTACTACCGTGAGCGCAGCGAATACCACCGTAAGCAAAGCGAACACTACCACAAAGTACTACCGTGAGCCCAGCGAACACTCCCGCGAACGCAGAGAGCACCCCTAACTTGCAATTCCTTACCAATCAACGTATCTTTAGACCATGACTGCAAAAACAGCCTTACTGACGTACGATGTGTTCCGCGAGATGGACTTTGCGGAGGAGAACGCCTACTTCCGGGGAAATATTTTCAACAAGTCTACAGATGGAGCTAGATTTACTTGTGATTGTTGTGGGCATAACCATAATGCATTTCTTGTGGGATCA
>JBCDIR010000144.1:0-6554 GCA_038748735.1 Bacteroidota bacterium
AAGCGCGTAAACTACTCAAACAACACCTCAAGCACCTCTACCAGACGCAGAAGGTACACGAAATCATTAAATAAATGCCTGTTTTTGGTCCGATACTGCCGAGTTATTTAAGGTAAGTGTCCCATAGAAGCTACTAGTACTATTCTTTAGTACTAAATTATTGCGCCAAGCATAGTAAAACTATTACCTTGCTGACTTATTGAATGATCTATCGCTATTCATAAGATAGTAATAGAAGTTATATTAACAAAAGTCAGCAATAACATGCACCAAACGAATAAAGGATTTTTCAGTGAGTTAAAGAACGACATCCCGGCGGGTTTAGTTGTATTCTTAGTGGCAGTACCACTGTGTTTAGGTATTGCGCTGGCTTCGGATGCGCCCTTGTTTTCTGGTATTATTGCGGGCATTGTTGGCGGTACGGTAGTGGCTTTGCTATCTGGTTCTCCTCTAGGAGTAAGTGGTCCGGCAGCGGGTTTAGCAGCTATTGTTGCTACGGCCATCGGTAAACTGGGCTTTGAGCCGTTTTTGCTGGCGGTCGTTATTGCAGGGGCCATGCAAGCTACGCTCGGTTTCCTGCGCGCGGGAGTAATTGGATATTTTTTCCCCTCTTCGGTCATCAAAGGAATGCTTTCCGGTATTGGTTTGATTATCATTCTCAAACAAATACCGCACGCCTTCGGCTACGATGGCGACCCAGAAGGAGATCTCGCGTTTCAACAACCCGACGGTGAAACAACCTTTAGCGCATTAGAAAATATGTTTAGCTCCATTTCTCCCGGGGCACTGCTCATCAGTACGCTTTCTTTGGGGATTCTGCTGTTGTGGAATCGTCCATTCATGAAAAAAATTAAACTCTTCTCAATTATCCAAGGTCCATTAGTTGTTGTCATTGCGGGCATTATCATCCAATTAGGATTGCAAGGCAGCGAATGGGCCATTAGTGAAGACCACCTCGTAGAGCTTCCCGTAGCGGAGGGCTGGGCTGGCATGGCCGACCTCCTGACCTTTCCCGATTTTTCGGCCTGGAATAATCCGCAGGTGTGGATTACGGCTTTCACCATCGCCATTGTGGCTAGTTTAGAAACACTCTTGTGCGTAGAAGCTACCGACAAACTCGACCCCTACAAACGCATCACGCCAACCAACCGCGAACTCAAAGCTCAGGGCGCGGGTAACTTGGTGAGTGGCTTACTGGGTGGTCTGCCCGTTACGCAGGTGATTGTGCGCTCCTCGGCGAATATTCAGTCGGGTGGTAAGACCAAAGCGGCGGCTTTCATTCACGGTATTTTCTTGCTCGTCAGTGTACTTGCTATACCGACGGTACTTAACATGATTCCGCTGGCTAGTCTCGCCGCTATCCTGATTATCGTTGGTTTTAAATTGGCCAAGCCGTCTCTTTTCGTCGCAATCTACCAGCAAGGCTGGAAACAATTCATACCCTTCATTGCGACCATCGTGGGAATTCTCCTGACGGACCTCTTGATTGGTATCGGTATTGGTATGGCCGTAGCGATTTTCTATATTTTACAAAACAACTACAAGACACCTTACTTCGTTGACCGCGAAAAAGATGGCGAAAAGATCATTCACATCGAACTGGCCGAGGATGTTTCCTTCCTCAATAAGGCGAATATCACGCTGCGCCTCAAAAGCGTACCCGACCACAGCCACGTCGTGATTGACGCCAGCCAGACGCTCCACATGGACTACGACATTCAGGAAATACTCGTCGACTTCAAGGCCAATGCTGCCTATCAAGAAATTGAACTAGAAGTTATTGGACTCGACCCGGAGACCATGGAATTGACCAGTTCAAGCAAACCCGGTAAAATAGTGGGTACGGCACCTAGTGCCTAGCGAAACCAGAATAGACTTCAGTACATTTTTATGACTCGTCCCGGATTTTGAATTCCATCAAAATCCGGGATATTTTCTGCTCCCTAGGCTAGTTTAATCAACGAGTATCGCGTAGTCTACTCGTTACCGTACTTCCGTAATGCCTAAGGCTGAATCAGCACTTTCTCTACCTGCCAGCTTCCATCGGCTAACGCTATTTGTACCTGGTACATACCGCTAGGCAAATGTCTGATATCCAGTAGTTGCGTCGGTGCAGTGTCTACTTGCCAAACTAAGCGCCCTAGCGCATCGTACCAGTACAGCTTTTTAATTGCTTGATCGCTAGCTGCGAAAGTCACAGTACGTTGCGCGGGGTTTGGAAAAACAGTTAGGAGCGGGGACGCTACCGCTTCGGTCGTTACGGCCTGTAAATCATCGATGGAGCGAACATAGATGAAAGCGCGATCCGGCGCTTGGCCATTATCAAAGTCAAAGCTTCTACTATGGCTACCCAGTATGGCGTAGTGCGTACTGGACAAGCGTTTCAAATTACCACCACCGTAGGCTTCTTCTCCGTAAGCACGGGTGAGGCGGAGATTTAAATCCAAATCCAACCAATCCATTACGATGGGGTTAGGAGTAGTATAAAACGTTGAATAGTTAGTAATACTAGCACGCAGTAAGAGTCCCCCATTCATCATGATGGCCCTTTGGTAGCGTTTCCCCAGAACGAGTTTTTCCGTAATAACCCCGGTAGTTTTATCCAGTAGCCAGATTTTAGTAGCCTGTCCGTTAGTTGCCACATCAAAGGATCCTTGATAGAGGATTAGGATGTGATTTTCAAAAGGAAAAAAGCGGGGTAGTCCGTTGAATTCAGCCGGCAGTTCTAAAATCAAAGAATCTTCAATTGCCGTTAGCGCCTCGTTCCAACGATAGAAAGTCTTGTCGAATATCGACCAGTACCGATCATGGTACGGATCATAAATTATGGGCTTCCGCGTACCGTTGAATATCGTTTCCGCTACCAGTTCCAATTCTGCGTTGTACTGTCGTATACTGGTAGAATCACGATTGTGCCACAATACAACGGACAACTTTTCATCCTGAAAATGGGCCATTTCTAATTCTTCGCGTCGGCAACTCAAATCTTCCACGCCCAACCGATCATTATCAATAAGTACCGTCCCATCGTCGGCAGCGATAATGAAAGTTCTTTCGTAGAGCACCTCACTGGCGAACGTACCACAAGTCTGAAAGCCAGCAGAGTGTTCAAAGGTCAGTACCAAGTTACCGTCCGCTCGTCTGAACAACTGCCAAGCGGGAAGCCGACCCGTCAAGTCAGAGAAAGAACTACAATTGGCCTCGCAGTTGGTCTGGTATAATTGTTCCCATAATACTTCGCCATCCCCATTAAGAGCGGTGATTCTTGATCCAAAAACGAACCATCCTGAGTTAGGGTAACCACCTGAGGTATTGAAAAACTGATATTCGGTAGACAGCATCCAGTAGCGATCCGTTGGTGGGTCGTATACGACATCTACGGCTCCGTGAGAACTACTATCTTCCAGAGTAGGTAGGAGCGTAAAAAATTCGTTCTGAGCGCTGGCTGTCATACAGCAGAGCAAGTAGGCGAAAAGTAGTAGTTGTTTGTTTCATAAGTACGGTGATCAAGCGGACGGCGTTAAAGAGGCACGTTAGTAACAACTTAAAATTAAGCACTTTTCTAAAGTCAAACAAGCAGTAAAACTAAGTTTCACACGCATTGGAATATTTTCATACTTATTTTTAACTGCAACAATATTCTCACAATAGAGAATAGTAGTAAAGTTGGATATTGGAATACTTGCCTCCCCCGACCCGCAATTTCCGACCTAATGCGCCAAGCTGTTACTAACCACTGACTCCTCCCGCCGCGCGTAGCGCTCCAAAGCTACTTCCAAACAATCCATCGCCCGTTCCAGGTCATCTTCGTTGAGCACGTAAGCAATCCGCACCTCGTCGCGGCCCAAGCCGGGGGTAGCGTAGAAACCCTGCCCGGGCGATAGCATAACCGTCGCGCCTTCGTGCTCAAACTTCTCCAGCAACCAGCGACAAAAATCCTCGGCACTAGCGATGGGAAAACGGGCAAAGCAGTAGAATGCACCACCCGGCAAATAAGAAGTCACGCCGGACATCCGCTGTAAGCGCCGGAAGACCACCTCCCGCCGCCGCGCGTAGGCTTCTTTCACGCCGTCGAGGTAAGCGCCGTCGTCCTGTAACATCAATTCGGATAACATTTGACCCAATCCGGGTGGACTCAGCCGCAGCTTGCAGTAGCGCGATACGGCATCCGTTACGGACGTGTTACGGGTCACAATCGCCCCTACCCTAGCCCCACAAGCGGAATAGCGCTTGGAGACCGAATCAATGACCACGGCGTGTTCCTTCAGGCCGGGCAGATTGAGCGCGGAAACGAATTCGTTGCCGTCGTAGCAAAACTCCCGGTATACCTCATCGGCCACGAGAAAGAGATCGTGATCTTGGCAAATTTGCCCCAACTCCCGGAGAGCTTCCGCCGAATAGCAACAACCCGTCGGATTATTGGGGTTGGTAATCATGATCGCCTTGGTACGTGGCGTAACCTTGGCGGCAAATTGCTCCCGGCTAGGCAACGCAAAACCGTCTTCGATCTGCGTGGTGATGGGAATAACGCGAATGTCCGCAATGTGGCCGAAGCCATTGTAATTGGCGTAGAACGGCTCCGGTACAATGATTTCGTCCCCCGGGTCCATGCACGACAGCATGAAGAACAAAATCGCTTCGGATCCGCCCGTCGTCACGATCAGGTTCTCTTTTGCTAGTGCAATATCAAAACGTGCGTAGTAATCCAGCAGTGCCGCGCGGTAAGAATGGTGCCCCTCAGCAGGACTGTACGCAAGGATGTCCAACGGTTGTTGGCGGAACTGTTCCAGGGCTTTGGGGGGCGTCAAAATATCTGGTTGCCCAATGTTGAGGTGGTAGACGTGACGGCCCTGGGCCTTAGCCGCATCAGCTAGTGGAATTAGCTTGCGAAACGGCGACAAGGGAACGGTATGGCTGCGGTGGGATACGTTTGGCATGTGTTCAGGTTGTGATTAGTGAGGTGGTGAGATAGTGTGTGGAACAAAACGCACCACTTCACCCTCTCACTACGGCTCCACCTAAAAGATCGCAAAGATGAACGTTTTTACCCAAATTCACCGCAGTTGAGCTACTAAAAAGCTAGCACTATCCTGTACTTTTGTGACATGATGGATAAGAACGGCCTTGAGCTTAACAGCGATTTTCAGTACGCACTGGACCGGATGGAGAAAAGTAACGATCTGCTCTTCGTGACGGGCCGCGCGGGTACGGGCAAGTCGACTTTACTGCAATTGTTTCGGCAAACGACGCACAAGAAAGTCGTCGTACTGGCTCCTACGGGCGTCGCTGCGTTGAACGTCAAAGGCCAGACGATTCACTCCTTCTTCGGTTTTCCGCCCCGGCTGCTGGACCCTGGCAAAGACATTAAGCGCCGTCGTTTTCGCCGTTTGTACCAAAAATTGGATACTGTTATCATCGACGAAATCAGTATGGTCCGTGCAGACATGCTGGATAATATCGACTATTTCTTGCGGTTAAACCGGGATAATCCGCAGCCGTTCGGCGGGGTGCAGATGATCTTTTTTGGCGATCTGTTTCAGTTGCCACCCGTCGTAGCCAATGACGTAGAGCGCCGTTTGTTTCAAACCACCTACGATTCGCCTTACTTTTTTTCCAGCCGCGTACTCGCTCCGCCGGTGACGATGGAAATGATCGAATTACAAACGGTTTATCGCCAAGAAAACCGCCGTTTCCTCCACTTGTTGGACGCCATCCGCCTCAACCGCCTAGACTACGACGACGTGGAAGACCTCAACTCGCGCCACCGCCCGGAGGAAGCTACGCCCGACTTTGCCATTACGCTCTCAGCCCGCAATGCGCAGGTTAATGCCATCAATAAAAAGGAGTTGGAAGCCATCCCCATGCCCGGGAAGAACTACGCAGCCAAGGTCAGCGGCAACTTTCCCGAGCGCCTCTTTCCCACCGACGCAATTTTGACGCTCAAACTCAATTCGCAGGTCATGTTCTTACGCAACGATCCCGAAAAGCAGTTCGTCAACGGCACCATCGGCAAGATTGTCAAATTAGAAGACGACGCCATCACCGTGCTCGTCGAAGACCAGGAAAAACAGCGCTACGTCAAGGTAGAACGCGAAGAATGGGACATCATCCGCTACAAAATGGACGAGGCCAAACCCGAAGAAATCGGAACGGAAAGCCTCGGCTCGTTCAAGCAGTTTCCGCTGCGCCTTGCCTGGGCCGTTACCATCCACAAAGCGCAAGGTAAGACCTTCGACAAGATCATCATCGACCTCGGCAGCGGTGCCTTTGAACACGGCCAAACCTACGTGGCCCTCAGCCGTTGCCGCACTCTAAACGGCGTCATTCTTAAACGCCCTCTTCGCCCCCGCGATGTCATCACCGACCCGCGGATCGTGGAATATTACGAAGGGATGCGATGAGGATCAATTTACATTAGACTTGTTCTGCTAGGCATGAATGAGCGAAAGTGTAGCAAATTTTGTTCTGAATGAGGCAAAAAACGCAGGCATAGCCTTAGCTACGGCGAGGCTTTTTAACGAAATTCAGGAGAAAATTTGCCGCTTGCAGCCATT
>JBCDIR010000145.1:0-6484 GCA_038748735.1 Bacteroidota bacterium
AATACCATCGAGTGGCACAATGACGAATCGGGTGCAGTGGGCGATATGCAAACTACCAGTCTGCAAGCACCTCTAGCCGCACTAGAAGAGATACTGGGCAGTTCGGAGCGAGCGCAAGCCGCTTTTGCTGAGTTATCCGCCGCCTACACGCGTCATGCTACCTACGGTGCGGCTACGATTGACTACGTACACACCCTGTTCGGAGAAGAGGGGCTGGTGGTACTGAGTATGAATACGCCACTCCTGAAACGAGCGTTTATTCCCCTGGCGAAGCAGGAATTGTTAGCTCAGTCTTCACAGCCATTAGTGGAGAAAGCCCAAGCGGAGCTAGCGGAAGCGGGTTTTTCTGGACAGGCGTACGCGCGGGACATCAACCTGTTTTACCTGCGGGAGGGGCTACGCGAACGAATCGAAAACAACGGGGAGGTATACGAGGTATTAACTACCGATTATCGGTTTACTGAAACGGAAATCCTCACGGAATTAGAGCAGCATCCCGAACGGTTTAGTCCCAACGTGGTCATGCGACCGTTGTATCAAGAGCTGATCTTGCCCAATTTAGCCTACGTCGGTGGAGGTGGTGAACTCGCCTACTGGATGGAACGTCGGGAGCAGTTTGCGCACTTTGGAATCAATTTTCCCGTGTTGGTACGCCGTAATTCGCTGCTCTGGCTGGATAGCGGGTCCGTCAAACGGATGCAAAAACTGGACCTCAGCGTCTCCGACCTCTTCCAGGATGCGGATGCTTTAGTCCGCCAGTACGTAGAAACCACCACGGACCACGAACTGACCATCGCCGAAGAAAAAGCACAATTGGAAACGCTCTTCCAAAGCATTGCCAATAAGGCGCGGGCGATTGACCCCACTTTGGCCAAAGCCATCGAAGCAGAATACACGCGCCAAGCCAAGTCTGTGGACAATTTGGAAGGTCGCCTCCTGCGGGCCGAAAAGCAAAAACACGAAACGGCCCTCAACCAAATCCGCAGCCTGAAAGACAAACTTTTTCCGGATAATGGTCTGCAAGAGCGCCACGATAATTTCCTTAACTTTTACGTTCGTTACGGACGGGACTTTTTGACGCAATTGATCGAAGTGCTGGATCCATTAGAGGAAGGATTTGTGGTGGTGGAAGGCTAGCCGAACTTACCATTCTTACAACTTAGTGATGCTACCCCGAGCTGAACCCAGTTCAACCCGAAAACTCCCGTTAGCGGTACGTATTTCGGTAACACTTTCGTTCGTGGGCGTTATGGCTTGGGTCGTAATCTCAAACCACTCCCGCTGCCACGCTTCTTCGGCCAGCTGCCAGTCTCCGTAAGTACCGACGTTATCGGAGGTGAAGAGGAGTTCGCCCGCTAGCGTGTTGACGCGCTGGACCAGGGCGCGCTCGTCACGGGAGAGTTGAATATTATCCTCCCGGAGCAAGTAAACATCCGGGTCGTTGCGCCATACGCGTCCGGCCAGCGGCCAGCGGGCCAGAGTCGTACGCAGCGCCACGAGCGTCGATACCCGTTCGCGGTGCCAGAACCAGCGCAGCAACTGATGTTCCCAAGACAAGTGAATATCCGCTCCGATGCGGCAGTAGTCAAATAACCCAAAACCGGAAGCCAGTGGCGTACCGCAGCCCAACAGGTACGCGCCACCCGCCGCGCCGTGAATGAATTCCAGTGCCGAACGCATGCGCTGCGCCCGGGTCTGGGTGCGGGTAGGGTAGAGGCAGGCGGCGAAGAGAAAATCAAGTTTGAGGAGACCGAAGCCCCAATCTTTGGTGACGGTTTCAAACACACCTTGGGTGTAATCGCGCCAACTCGGGTGTTCCGTATCCAAGGCGTAGTACCAGCCACCCCAGAGTGGATTGTAGCCCGCTTTGATTGGTCGATTTTGGGGTGTTTTGCTGAGCCATTCTGGGTGTTTAGCTAGGGTTTTGCTCCGCTTGTCGGCCACGCAAGGGGCTAGCCACAGGCCCGGGGTGTAGCCAGCGTCTCGGATGTCGCTCGCTACTTTGCCCATGCCGTTGGGAAACTGTTCTCGAACGGATAACCAATCACCGACAGCAGTTTGGTAGCCATCGTCGATTTGGAAAAAGTCAATTTCGTCGGGACGAGCTTGGTAAGCACGAAGGTTGTCGAGGATAATGTCTTCGGAGATGTTGACGTAGTGTTGGTACCAACTGGTCCAGCCGCGGGCGGCTTGGGCGCGGAGTGGCGGGAGTTGCAGCGCTGCGGTCCAAGTGTCGTAGACTTGATCGGTAGTGCTGCGGAGCACTAGGAAGTCCAAGGCAACGAAGGGCTGGTCGATTTCCAAACCTCGGCAATCGGCCTCAATGACTAATGCTTGTTGGTTAAATTGCCACTGAAAACAGGTGAAGGCCGTATTTTCATTCAGGGAACCCAAAAAGGTGATTTCATCCGACGCATCGTGCCATTCGGTCCAACTCCAGCTATGTAGATGTCCTTTTTTGCGAGTAATCCAAGGGATATGATAATCGCCGTAGTAGCCCATGAGCGGGCGAGCAATACGCCGCAGCTTGGGCAAGTGTCCGGTAGGGTGTAACCAACGGGTATCCGTCCAGGACTGAAAACCGTTACAGAGGAGTAGGTCACTGGCGCGTAGCGTAGCGGGTATCGTGATTTGACAGCGGTCAATGCGGATCGTTGGGTTGGGCGTAATACGTACTTGTAAGCGGTGACCTAAGTGATGATCACTTTGACTAAAAGTAACGGCTGCCTCCGGGCGCGTCTCCACCTCACCGATGTGAATGTTCACTGCTCGCTCGTTCAATTGAACGTTGGCAGTGGCCTGTTCGATTTTCATAAGGGAAAGATAGGAAATTGCCGGCCAGCAAAAAAGGCCAACTACCGTAGTAGTCGACCTGCTGTTTTGTTGCGCAATAAAATGAGTACATGATTTGACTCACCCATCGCCACCTCACCAATCACCACCTGACT
This sequence comes from Bacteroidota bacterium, assembly GCA_038748735.1. Lineage (GTDB taxonomy): Bacteria > Bacteroidota > Bacteroidia > Chitinophagales > Saprospiraceae > Lewinella. Next base: position 2,949 of record JBCDIR010000145.1, read on the forward strand.
ACACCATCTTATCCGCGCAAGAGGAACTGGCAAACGCATTCGGTTTGGCCTTAAAGACAAAGCCCATCCCAAGGATGTAGCCCATGGCTTCGCGCAGCGCCACGTTCGAGCGGAAGTGAGGGTCGGTATTGATGTCGGCGTGAACTTCTAGCTCTACGTTGTACTTGTCGAGCAAATCGCAGAGGCCGTACGCGACTTGTACGGAGCGCCCAACTTCGGATATCATCCGTTCGCGGATGCTCATCTCGCGGGTTTCCCGTTGGTTGCTGATGAACATAAATCCGCCGCGCTTTTCACGCAGGAAAACGATGACCGTTGCGTACTCCACGTTTTTGCCCCGCACCTGCGAATCCGAACCGATACAGACCTTAAGGCGGTGTCCGGCGGCTTGCTCGCGTTGGATGGCTTGCTCTACGGCCTCGTGAATGTCAATTTGGATACGCTCTCCGTTTAATCTTCTCCATTTCATCTCCATGGTACTGACATTTTTACTTGCAGGCGAATATAAGCATTTAGCCCGTACGATGTACGGTATGAACGCTTGGCGCCAAAACTTAACATTGTTTTGACGCGCTATTAACCCACGGATAGTTGGAACTTGTTTAAAAACATCTCACAATGTCTAAAATCGCCCTTTTGTCGCTACTTTTCGTACCGTACTCGCCTTAATAGCCCTGCTATTAGGCTCCGTGCGTCCCTCGATTCGCTGCGCGGCTACTGCGTGGTAGCACCAAAATTGCTGATTTTTGCCTATTGCAGACATTATTAAACAAGTTCTTGGTAAACTGTCGTTGGAACGTTTGGTGGGAGGTGGAAAGTTCCAGTGGCGGTGGTTTTTCTGTTTTCAGGACTGAATATGTAGTGGTCGTCTAGTGAGCTGCGGAAGGGAACGGCCTAGCGATGTGCAGTAGGCGGACAGCCTTAGCTGGCCGAGACCCGTAGGGGCCGAGTGAACAACGAGCTGCGAAACGTAGCGCCCCGTAACTTGTGGAGGGTAGGCCCTAAAAAAGCAATTAACTAGTAGTAATCGTACTGAAAGGAGATAATCGTTTTGTCGTTTTCATGCACTTCGATTATTTCGCTTTGCTTACCGTAGAAAATTTTTCTGCTTTTGACCGTCGGTGTAGGTGAAGGTTTGTTCACGGTATTCCCTGAAGTTATCATGGTAGTTGGCGACACTGTCTAATTGCTGCAGTAAATTGCCAGTGGAATCATACGTATAAACGGTTTTATACTCGCTGATGAGTTGTGGTGGGGCAGTTGCGCTATTGTCAAGTTTTTTGGTTTGAATTAGCACTTGCTCAGGGAGTCCCTGTGAGGAATAAGTCCGTTCCTCCGTTGTTTGGCGATAAAAAGAATGCGGATAGGAGATCGTTACCTTTTTTACTTTTTCCGTTTTGACGTAGGTAGCCAATTGATCAAGAATAGGTTTATCGCCCAGCCCCCAGATAGATTGGCCAACCAATAAGGTAGGTAGACTCAGAAAAACGATTAAGCTAAATCGCATGAGGCGTGTATTTTTTGAAAACCTAAAACTGGAGAATTACTTACCACTCATTACCCATAACTCACCACTCAAAACTACCACCTGTTTTACGCCTTCCCCAGTCGCATCATAAAATACGTTTCGAAAGCCGTAAACAGAAAGTAGACCGCAAAAAACGGCAGAATGAAAAACTTATCTGCCGGCTTGGCCAGTTGTAGATAGACAAAAAGTATGGCGATGGCCAACAGCATTTTACCCATCGTAAAGCCGAGAATGGCGTTGGTGAAATTATTCTTATTGCTACTCTGCGCCGCACTACGGCCACCGAAGTACATACCGATACTGAGCAATACGAATGTCCCCAAACTGATCCAACCTACAATTTTATAAGGTGCAACGGCGGTGGCTTGAAACATACCCCACAGCACCAGTGCGGTGAGGGTAGTTACTCCGAGGAGCTGCAGGAAAAACTGTTGCGTAGTCATTGCTATACCAAATCTTTAAGCGTGGAGTAGAGCGCAGCACCGATAGACAACAGCGCCAGCAGGACCGTGAGGTACGGTTCCGTTTGGAAGTACTCATCAAGTTTTTTTCCGGCGAAAACGCCGAGCAAAATGATAATACCCATCTGGAAGGCCATGCCCGAATACTTCATATAACTTTGTACCCGCTGGCGCTGTTGATCGTTCGGTTGTTTAGCTGGCAACTTTAGCGGCTTTGGCTTTGGCGCTGCCCGCGATGGAGGCTTTAGTGCCACCGCCCATTGAGATATTACCGTCCAGGTGACCACCCGGTTGTACAATGAGTTTGCCCACGCTGATATCACCGTTAACTTTGGCCGTTTCGCGGATGTTGAGTGTCTCTTTTACTTGTAGGTTGCCGTCGAAAGACCCTTCTACTACGGCGTTTTCGCAGCGAATTTCGCCCGTGATTTTCCCCGTTGGGCCAATGATGACCTTCGCATCACAGAAGAGTTTGCCATTAATAGCACCGTCGATACGAATGTCACTATTTGCTTTAACGGTACCTTCGATTTCAGTTCCTTGCACAATGCTGTTGAGCGAATGACCGCCCGCGCCGGATGATGGTGTTGATTTTGTATTCACTTCTTTTTTTGAACTGCTGTTAAACATAGTTGACGTTATTACGCTTTGACTAGTTACTGGTCAAAGTAGGATAGTTTTTGAGCGGGGCTGTTCCCGATGGTTTTCGACCGAATGATCCGGTCTAAGTTTTAGTAGAGTAAAAGTAATGTCCTTTTTTTAATATTTGACTATGTAGACGATTTTTTCTACTGAGTATAGGCGTTCGTTACTTTACCTTAGCGTTGGCTTATCTTTGTCATCTATGCGCCTAAACACCTCTTACCGTCAAATTATCAAGATTGCAACTCCGATTATGATCGGTAGTGCGGCGCAGAATATCATTACCCTCACGGATCGTGCTTTTCTTTGGCACCTTGGTGTAGATGATTTCAATAGCATCGGTTTCGTGTCCGTTTTTTACCTCATTGTGGCGGCGCTGGGTTTTGGTTTTAGCCGGGGCGCGCAAATCTTGATCGCTAAACGGGCGGGTGCGCAGGACCATACGGGAGTGGGGCAGATGTTTCAGGCGGTCTTCTTATTTGAGTTTTTCCTGGCTACGGTGCTTTTCCTCTTTATGACCTACGGTTGTTATTACCTTTTTGCGGCGGTAGTTGATTCGGAGGTGATTTTCGAGAAAAGTCTGGAATACGTAGCTACGCGCAAGTGGGGTGTTTTCTTTAGTTACTGCGGGGTGGCCATTATTTCTTTGTACACGGGTATTGCGCGGCCCGCTTTCCTCATCTTTGACACCTTGCTACTGGCCGTTGTTAACATTGTGCTGGATTATGGCTTAGTCTTTGGGGCCTGGGGGCTCCCACAAATGGGTATTGCGGGGGCGGGGCTAGCGTCTACGATTGCCGAAATCGTTGCCTTCTTCGCTTTTTTCATTTACATGCTCTTTGACCGTAAGAATCGGGTGTACGGCTGGTGGCGTTGGCCGACCATTGACTTGGCCCTGATTCGGG
>JBCDIR010000146.1:0-6480 GCA_038748735.1 Bacteroidota bacterium
CGCCAATTTTCGCACCGTAGCCCAGGCTCTAGTCGACGTGATACGGGCAAACGAAACGGCGGTTCACTCCGTTGTCGTTGGGGCAACCGGATACAACAGTATTGATGCCCTCCTAGGTTTTACGCCGCTCAACGATTCGGACATCATCTACACTTTTCATTTCTACGAGCCGTATGCCTATACCCACCAGCAAATGAGTTGGACGAGTACGTCTCTGCCCAACCGAGATTTTCCCATCGGCACGGATGCGGACGACGTGACGACCCTTATTGACGCGGCGGGCGATTGGAGTACGCAACACAACGCGCCGGTTTTCGCGGGTGAAATAGGGGTCAGCCAACAAGCCAATTCGTCCAGCCGCTGTGACTGGATTAGTACGATTGCCAACCTCTTGAAGGATAATAGCCTACCCTGGTTTTACTGGGGCGCGATTGACTTGAGCGATGGTTTCGGTTTTTTCAATAACGGAAATATCACCGTAACCGACATGGACCCCTGTTTCGGAACGGCACTCGGTCTCGCGCCCGTTGCCCTGCCCATCAGCGATCTCAGTCCATTGCGAATAGATTGTAAAAATGATGTTACTACCTTTAGTTGGTCACTCACTACGGACGAACCTGCGCAGCTTAATATCGAAGGTTTTCACGAAGGCCGGAAGCAGTGGGAAATTATCGGTCAGCAGCGGGCGCGGGTGGAACAAACAAACTATACGCATATCTACGACAATAGCGGTCGTCATGCTTACTACCGCCTACGTGCCGAGGAGGTCGACGGTACGGTTAAGTACACGGACCCGACGCGCAATACCTGCCTTGGTGACCACCAGTGGACGGTGTTTCCCAACCCGGTTGCGGGGGGAACGTTCCAGTTGGCAGCAGCACAACAGCCCATCGCAGAAGTGCATCTCTTTGACCAGTTGGGTCGCCTGCTGACCCACTGGCCCGCGGTGGATATGACGGCTGGTCAGTCGGAACCCCTGCGTCTGCCCAATAACTTGGCTAAAGGGACCTATTGGTTACGCGTGCTGGGCGCTGGTGGGGAGTTGCACTGGGAAAAGCTGTCCGTTGCGTATTGAGTAGGACCATTGGCTGTATAATGTTTAAGGAAGGTTGGGATTTAGAGTAGATTTAGAGTATACCCAGCGCGATACCCAGCGCCAGTCGCCAATCGCGTTTCGGTTTTTCTTTACGGTCCATAATTTTCACCAATTAATTTTCCGTTCAAACAAGCGGCCACCCGTAGCCAAGCGATAGCGGTACTGCCCCGCAGGAAGCAACCACTCGCTCGGGCGGAAGCGGAAGGTATAACTGTTTGGATCCTGAAATTCGTCCACGAGCAGGCGCAGCATCGTTCCGTTGGGGGCGTGAATGCTGAGGCGCACCGCTCCCCGCCGTTTGATGCTGTACTTGATGTCGAGCGTACCCACTTCCGGCCCCGGGTTGTGGCCCAGGAGTGCCGCCGGATTGTTGAGCGGTGGCGGTGTCGCCGAAGGGGGCAGCAAATCGGGAATGAGATCAAAAGACTGCCCGAGTACGTTGTCCGTCAGGGCGGGGTCCACGCAGAGCCAGTTCTGCAACACTGTCCCGTATACCGAGCGGAAGTCGACGGAGTAGAACGGGTCACCGTAGTAATCGACGTTGTCCAGGTCGGGGGATTCGCCCTGGAAGCCGCTGCCGATGTCTTCGCCAAACAGGAGCATGGGCGCCCCCGTGCCGTGGTCCGTGCCAAAGCTGCCGTTTTCGTAGATGGTGCGGCCAAACTCCGAAAAGGTCATGGTCAGTACGTTGCTCGCATGTCCACTAGCGCGCAAATCGGTGTAAAAAGCACTGATGGACTCCGCAACGGCTTGCAGCAGTTCGGGATGCGTATCCACCTGCCCCGAGTGGGTATCGAAGCCACCGATGGTCACCATGTATACTTTGGAACCCAGTTGCCCTTTGATGAGCCGTGCCACAATGGCCATTTCCTCGCTGAGGCGAAAAGCGGGATAGTCCGCCTGATTGATGGCCCCGTTGTAGGCATCGCGGATACTTTCCGAGTAGCGGAAGGCGCTGTTGGCGACGCTGCGGACAAACTTCAGTTCGGTTTCCTTGGGGGTCGTACCCGCGAGATTGGCGTCGTAGAGTTCGCCGTTGAGGGCGATTTGGTAGAACTCCTGCGGATTGCTGATGCTCAGCGCCGTACTGCCCGCGCCCAGGCTGCGGAAGATCATATTGGTCTGCACGCCGATCTGCAAAGCGGGCGGCACGACGGGTGGCGCGCTGGCAAACGCTTGGAACTCCTGTTCAAACAAGCGCCCCAACCAACCCGAGCTGTCGATAACGTCCGAATCGCTGGCCGAAGCCCAAATATCGCTAGAGCGGAAGTGCGAGTAATTCGCGTCGGGGTAGCCCACGTTGTGTACCACCTGCATATTCCCCTCTTCCCAAAACGGTTGCAGGGCCTGCATATAGTTGGGCATCCCGTAGGCGTCGTTGAGTCCCCAGAGGTCACTTTCGGGGATGGCCAGCGTCGGGCGAATATTGTAATAAGTATCGTCCCCGCGTTGGATGATGGTGTTCAGTCCGTCGTTCCCTCCTTTGAGGCGTACGAGCACTAGGATACGGTCGCCACAATCGGAAGTGGTTAACTCGTTTAGGAAGGCATTGGGTAGAAATGGTTGCACGGCGGCCTTACCTACTTGCAGGGAAGAACCGAGGGCAGCCAGGCCCGTCAGGCGCAAGAAATCCCGGCGGCCAAAGTCGCGGTGGGCCTTTTCGTGCGCGTGTCCGTGGGCGAGTACCGTACCCTTGCGGCGCAGGTGGCGAGCCGCTTTTTTGTGGATGGAGGGCGTGTGGGAATGTTTTTCGTTACACATGATCTGGTGGGGTTTAGCACAATTGCCATTCCGGCAAACGGGTGAGGTAAAACAGCAAATTCAGCACTTGGTAGGGCGCTTCGGGGAAGTACATATTCCACTGGTCTTCGTCGAAATAGTTTTCGGGAACTTCGCCTTTAAAGTACTGCAAAGCCGTCTCGAACAGGCGCTCGTCAAGTTCCTGGTTGAGCACGAAAGCGACCAAGCGGCGCGTCGTCAACACCTCGTCGTTGACCACTCCATCCGACAGATCAATAGCAAGATTGACCAGCTTGTTGCGTACCGTAGGGTATTCGCTAAAGTAACCGTAGAGAAAACTGGCCGTAAAGCTCCAACGGAAGGTCAGCGTGTTTTCGTTGAGCCAATCGTGATAGCCCGGCCAACCCGCCACGTCGACGGGGTTGAAAGTCTCTTGCCCCAGTTCCTGAGCGTAGTAGGTGAGCGTATCGAGGGCCTCCGTAGGGTAGTCCGTTTCGGCTTCCAAGCCCAGCAGGGTGAACAAGTGAACGAGTACCTCCTGCGGACTTTTGATCCGGGTATTGATAAACTGGTCCGAGAAGAAATGCGCACTTTTGAACAGCTGGCGCAGCACGGGCGCAATTTCCCAGTCGTTGTCCATAAAGGTCAGCGCTAGGGCGTCGATAACTTCCTGGCTGGGCTTCTCGTAAACGAAGTGGCGGTACAGCTTGCCGCAAATGTAGCGGGCCGTTTCCAGGGCGCGTTCCGTGAAGATCAGCTCGTGTACGTCGTCGTAGTTCCAGTTCCCCGTTTGGCCGAAGATGGTTTTGGGTCCATCGTCAAATTCGTTGGGGTTGAACACCACGTTAGTTTCACAATTGTAGCCTACGGACCAGCCCGTCAGCGCGCGTGACACCTCCACGATGTCGGTCTGGGTATAGCCGTTGCCTTCGCCCATGGTGAAAAGCTCCATGAGTTCGCGGGCGTAGTTTTCGTTCGGCTCCGCCGCAATATTTTCGTTACCGTTGAGGTAAACGAGCATGGCCGGATTTTTACCCATCTCTTCCACAAACTGGCGGAAGTTACCCGTTGCCCGGCGGTGCAACAATTCGAAGTAGGCCCACATATGCGAGTTGCAGTCGTAGACCTCCTCTTCCGTCACGAAGTGGTTATGCCAAAACAGCGCCAGCTTCGAGCGCAAGCCCTCGGTGATCATTTCGCTGGTCCAGCGGCGGCGCAGCTCAAATTTGTGGACAAAGTACAAGTCCTCGTCACCGTCGTTATTGTCCTCATAATCCTGGCGGGACCAGTAGCCCCAGTAGGGCGGCTCGGGTGGACCCTGACTAACGATATCGTCGATGAGCTGATCCACTAGTTCGGCGGGTGATAACGCTAGCCCAGCGGTGACCCTGGCCAGATCAGCCCCAAAGCCCAGGCGCAAGTACAGGTGTTGTACACGCGCCGCGTTCCAAGGCATGGCAGCATCAGGTACGTAAGGATCAAGTACGCCCAGCAAAGTGGCAGCGGTATTCGTATTCGTCATACTTCTGACGGTATTTAGGTATGTTTGCAGACCAAAAAATCCGTAATTTTTTTTACTTTGCCAAATAGACCTCCTACTAAAAACCACTTCTCTTATGCCTGGCAAGCTAGTTTACAATATTGTACTGCTAAGTGGCCTGTTTTTGCTGCCCGTATTCGGAAATGCGCAAGAAGTATTACTCGATGTCGATTTCAACGACTGCGAGCTGCCCGCCGACTGGGCGGTGGACTTGCAGGGAAACCCCGACGCAGCATGGTACGTCGGTACGCCCGTGAACGGCAATAGTGACGGCAGCTCCATCGACGGCAGTTGTATGCTCATCATCGACGATGATGCGACGGGGGAAGATACCGATCCTTTCGACTTGACCCTCTGGTCGCCCGCTTTTGATGGGTCGGGCTTTACCAACTTAGCGCTCCAGCTAGACGTGCATTTTAGGAACTACAACGGGTCCGACTCCCTAGAAATTTTGGTGCGCAGTGGGGAAGCGGTAGAACGCATCCAACTGTTCCGCGATCAGTCAACGGGCCTCCAGTTTTCGGAGTTTACCACCGTTACCGCCGACCTCGCTTTTTACGCTACTGATCAGATGCAAATCGGTATTCACTACGCCGACGGCGGCGACTGGAACTGGTGGGCCGGAGTGGATAACATCCTAGTGACGGGTTCTGGCGATGGCGACAACATTTTACTAGCAGACTTCAACGATTGCACCTTACCGACGGGTTGGCTGACGGAGGTCGTAACGGGTGAAAACGATTGGCAGCTTGGCTTCTTGGATAATGAGAATACTGGCGTCACCAGCATGAACGGCAGTTGCTTCCTCTACTTCGACGACGACGGACTGGGCGAAGAAGCCGCTTTTTCCACTGTGCGTTTGGCCACTCCCGAAATCGACGGTTCGGCGGGTTCAGAAATGATTCTGAACGTTGATTTGACCTTCCGAACTTTTCAGGAAAACGAGTCGCTGGTCATCGGCGTATATGACGTAGAAACGGAGCGCTTTAGTCCCGTTGCCACTTACCTCAGCGACGTGGGCGGACCAGAGATGGACAATTACGAAACCCAAAGTATTGACCTATCGGCTTTCCGCGCCCAGCGCATGCGCATCGTCTTCCAGTACGACGACGGCGACAGCTGGGGTTGGTGGATAGGGATGGATAACATCAAACTCACGGTCCGCGGCGAACTCAACGAGTTGTGTACCAAAGCGCAGCCACTGGAAATTGCTACCGATACCTGCGTACAGGCCAGCACCACCCTGGCCCTCTTCGACGGACCGCAACCGCTGTGTAGTGCAGCCAACGTGGGTTCCTTGTGGTATACGTTCAACGCCACCCAAAGCGGTTGGGTCACCGCCACTACGCAAGCTGATTTCAATGACGTCATAACCGTATTAGCGGGTGATTGTACTGACCCGCAACCCGTCAGTTGTGCCAACCGGGACGAACACGGTTTCACGGGCGAGACGCACTACTTTCAGGTCACGGCGGGGAACGATTATTACTTGCGGGTTAGCGGTCAGACTAGTAGTTTTGGCCGAGCCCGGGGCAATCTTTGTCTAAATCTTGCGTACAGTACTGGCCCGCCCGCCGGACCGACTAACGAGGCTTGCAGCGCCGCTCTAGCGCTCACCGTGGACGAAGCATGCGTAGCCGGAAACAACTACTGGGCGCAGTTCCCCGATCCGCTGCCCAGCCGGGCGGCGCTAGTACGGGCAGGTGTTTGGTACCAGTTTACGCCCAGTACTACAACTCCGCTGATCATCCGCACCACGGCGGATTTTGCGCACGCGCTCACACTTTTCGACGGCAGTTGCGACAATCTCATCGAAGTAGCGACTAACGAATACGGTGACGAACTGCTCTTTTCCGAAGTCAGCGCGGGCACGACCTACTACCTACAAGTTACCGGGGCGTTTGCCACCGTCGAAGGCAACCTTCGTGCGAGCGTTACCACGACGGAAACGACCCCAGAAAACGCCACTTGTCCCACGGCCCTGAACTTACCGCTCAACGGCGAATGCGTGTTTGCCACCAACGCGGGCGCTAGCTTCAACGGTCCCGCCATCAGTTGCGATCCGTACCTAGATGCGAGCATTTGGTTCCAAACGACGGCTCCA
>JBCDIR010000147.1:0-6463 GCA_038748735.1 Bacteroidota bacterium
ATTTTAGACAAATGTTTAGTTAAGTATCATCCCGGATTTTCCCGCGAGGAAAATCCGGGATGATACCTACCACAAAAGACTACACGAGCTAATATACGGCGTTTGTCGCTCTTTGTCAGAAGCGTAGTGCCATCACTATCGCTGAACAATTGCTAAACACTTAGGTCGTCGGTGTATAGTTTAGTAGTAATTTGTAATCGTTGAGTCTAATATTACTCAATAATGAACTTGGTAACACCTGACTGTTGGCCGTTCTCCAATTTGATTAAGTAGCTACCTGCGGGTAAGGAAGTAATATCAATAACCAGGGTTTGTACTCCGATGCCCACAGGTTCTTCTTGCTGTTTTACCAACTGTCCGGACATAGTATACACTCGTATCGTGGCAGAATGACTCGCCTGCGAATCGAAGCTGATCCGCAAATGATCTGACGTAGTCGGGTTCGGAAAAGGAATCAGGTGCAGGCCAGGATAGACCGATGAATCATCAGCGGAAGAAGTCATCCCGTTGTTGAGGTACAGTTTCGAGATGCGAGCAAATGAACTATTTCCCCCGGTAAGGAGTACATCTTGGTCATTGTCTCCGTCCACATCCGCAAAAGCAATGGAGCTGCCTTCAACGTCCTCAAGTGGAGTATTCATCATTTCGGTAAAACTACCCGTCCCGTCGTTGAGGTACAGTTTTGAGCTGGGAGCATCGTCGGCTGCAAAACCCGTAAGGAGTACATCTTGGTCATTATCCCCGTCTACATCCGCAAAGGCAACCGAGCTAAAGCCAACGTCCTCAAATGGGGTATCCAGCATTTCGGTAAAACCACCCATTCCGTCATTCGTGTACAGTGTCGAGCTTCTAACGGAAAAGTCGACAAAACCCGTAAGGAGTACATCTTGGTCGTTATCCCCATCTACATCCGCAAAGGCAATTGAGCTTCCACTAACGTCCGCAAACGGGGTGTTCAGCATCTCGGTAAAACTGCCCATTCCATCGTTGATGTACAGTTTCGAGCTGGTAACAGTGCCGTTGAAACCCGTCAGGAGCACGTCTTGGTCGTTGTCTCCGTCTACATCCGCAAAGGCAATAGCACTTTCACCAACGTTCTCAAATGGGGTGTCCAGCATTTCGGTAAAGCTGCCTGTCCCATCGTTAATGTACAGTTTCGAGATAGGGGTAAAAGCACTATCGCGCCCAGTAATGAGCACGTCTTGGTCATTGTCTCCATCCACATCTGCGAAGGCAACCGAGCCGGACTCAACGCCCGTAAACGGGGTATCCAGTATTTCAGTAAAACTGCCCGTCCCGTCGTTGGCGTATAGTTTCGAGATACGAGCAGAGGCATCCGTAAAGCCTGTAATGAGTACGTCTTGGTCGTTGTCTCCGTCCACATCCGCAAAGGCAATTGAGCTAAAACCAACGTCCGCGAATGGGGTGTTCAGCATCTCGGTAAAACTACCCATTCCGTCATTGATATACAGTTTTGAGCTGGGATCAATACTACCAATAAAGCCCGTAATGAGTACGTCCTGATCGTTGTCTCCGTCCACATCCGCAAAGGCAATTGACCCTACGGCAACGCCGGTAAACGGAGGAACTTGCGGAGCTTCCGTAAAGTTTTGGGCACCGAGTATTTGTGCTAACAGGAAAAGTATAAAAAGTAAAGTTGGTCTCATGATGGAAAGTTTTGAAGTATAGCAAGTGCTTAATGAAGTAATACGACAAAGGTGAGGAGAGACCGAGTCCGGACGTTATCGCAAGGCGTGCAATCATTTGCCGTTGGGTTGCAGCACTACAAAAAAATTGTGCTATTCGTTGCATCTGCCGAATAGTAGTAGTTGTAAAAGTCTTACAATCAGCTATTTACCGGTTGCACTCGGTGATTCGCCAAACTTTTCCTTGTAGACCTTTGAAAAGTGGGCGAGATTGGAAAAACCCGTCTGCCAAGCCACTTCCGAGACGTTCCATTCTCCGGTAACCAGCAACGCTTGTGCTTTCTCTAACCGGTAGTTGCGAATAAAGGCCGAAGGAGACTCGTCCAGTAATGCCTTCATTTTGCGAAACAGTTGTGAACGACTCATCCCGATGGCCGCACACAACTGGGGCAGGCCAAAGTCCTCGTCCGCGTAGTGATCCGCTAGGACCGTACGGACTTTGCGCAGAAAAGCATTCTCTCGTTCCAGCACGGCAGACTCAAGGTCGGCGGTAGCCGTAGTGGACGCGTTCGTGAAATGCGCAGCCAGCCGCCGCTGTCGCTCCAGCATTTTTGCTACCCGAATCAGGAGTTCCTCTTTGTCAAAAGGCTTAATGAGGTAGGCATCCGCGCCGCGCTGAAGTCCAGCAATTTTGGAAGACGTATCCGCTTTGGCCGTCAGCATGATGATGGGAATGTGACTGGTGTGATCGTCGTTTTTCAAAGCGGCGCAAACTTCGTATCCATCCACTTCGGGCATCATAATATCGGTCAAGATCAAGTCAGGAATGTCATGGATAGCCTTTTCTATCCCGATCCGCCCGTTGTACGCTACGTCTAGGTGATAGTGTTCGGCCAGGCAGCTTTTTAGGTACGCAATGACATCTGCGTTGTCGTCAATAATCAGCAGTTGTGGTAGGTTGGAATCTACGATTGTACGGCTCGGCGACTTACTAAGTGTCGGTTCCGGTATAACAGGTGTCACTGCGGAAATCGGCGCGGGCGGTACCGTAGTGGGAGCGTGTAGGGGCATGGGTAGGTAGACCGTAAATACTGTACCGACACCCACTTGGCTATCCACGGATATATTCCCTGTTAACAAGTTGACCAATTCTTTGACGTAGGCCAGTCCGATACCACTGCCCACGGTCGGCGTTTCGGCGGAGGAAGTGGCTTGGTAGTAGCGGTCAAAGATGTGGGGCAGTTCCGTAGCGGGAATGCCCTGGCCGCTGTCTTTTACCCGTATTTCTACGCCTTTTTGTGCTTTTTGTACCGACACTTTAACCGCTCCGCCCGAGGGGGTAAACTTGATCGCGTTGGAAACTAAATTGTGAACAATCTTCTGTACGGCGTCGAGGTCGAAGGTTGCGGGTAGTTGCTCGTGGGGGGAGAAAAAACGCAACGCTAAATTATGCTGGTTGGCCGTACTGTGAAAAGACATAACGGCGTACTGCACGAACTCAATGAAATCTTTACGTACCGGATGGAGATTAATGGTGCTGAACTCCAGTTTAGACAAATCTAAAATCTGGTTGATCTGCCGCAGTAGGTTATTACCATTCCGCTCGATTAGGGTCGTTCCTTCTTTCAAGTACTGGTCAGGTTGTTCGCGTATTTGGCGGTTCATACCCAGAATGACCGTCAGGGGGGTACGGAACTCGTGCGTGATGTTGGTGTAAAACTTCGATTTAAAGGTATCCAGTTCTTTGACGCGGTCGGCCTCCGCCTGGGCGCGTTGGCGAGCTTGGTAGACGGAATAGGCGACCGCAGTCAGCAATAGCAAGGCCAACAAGGCGACCACTAGCCCCTGGCGTTGGTTACGTACCGTTTTTTGTGTGAGGAGTTCCTTGCGGGCAAATTCCAGCGAATCGGCCAGTGCCTGTCGTTCGTAAGCATACTGAGATTCCTGACGGTAAATTTCGCGCTGCTCTTCTTCTGATTTAAGGCTATCTTGTGCCGTCTGGTACCGTTGATAATACTGCAATGCCTGCTGATAGTTACCCGTCTTCTCGAAATGTTGATACAATTCAAACGAAATGGCCGACACCTGCTCTACGTACGCCCCTTTTTCCGCTTCTGCCAATGCTTCCCGGTGTAGTGCTACACCTTTCCGATTGTTGCCTTCTGCGAAGTAGTTGCCACCGATTTGTCGTTTGGCAAAAATGAGTAGCGGAACATTATTAAAGGCTTTAGCCAAAGCTACGGATTCTTCCAGTAACGCTACCCCCTCCGTATTTTTACCCTGGGAAAACCGCACCATCGAGAGGTTATAGGCGGCAGTCATCAGGTTGCTGTGGGCGTTGGCGGCTTTGTTTTTCGCGTAAGCCTTCGACCAGTAGTAGTCGGCTTTGTCAACTTGCTGACTGGCCCAGTAGATGGTCCCGAGATTAGTCAGCGCACTTCCTTCGATGAAACCGTAGCCATAGCGCTGGGCCGCCGCAATCGCTTGCTGAAAGTACTGAATGGCTTGGGTGGTATCACCTAAGCTATTGTACACCGTTCCTAGGCGAATGGCCGTGATGCCCAACTGCCGTGTCGTCAGTGAGTCCGTCCGACCGTCCACTAGGGAGTAGCTGCGCAGATAATCCTCCATCGCTTGCGTCGTTTGGTCCTGGCGGCTGTACCACGTACCCCGGTTGGCGTAGAGTTTAGCTAGGGTTAGCTCTCGTTGTAGTTGCTGGGCGATGATGATGGCCTCCTGGTACCGCGCCTCGTCGTCGGGCTGATCAAGATTATACTTGAGGGAAAGCAGCGTTTGTTCGTAGCGTGCTTCGAGCTTCCAAGCAGCTAGCGATTGGGCGGCGGCGAATGCGTACAAGCGTTCGTACGTCACCAATGCACTGTCCAGTAGGCCCGCTTGCGTCAGCGTATCGGCGTACGCTAGCAAAGCCGCTAGCCGAACGGTATCTGGCTGGGCCTTCTCTTGCCAAGTGTGTAATAGATCTTTTCCACTTTGAGCTAACAGACCCGCCGAGGAAAAAACGCAAAAGAAAGATAACCATAACGACAGGAGTAGGGTGCCAGCGATTCTCGGGTTGAAATATTTGGTGTTTAAAGTAAGCATATTCGACAGTTACTTGTCAAAAATAGTACTTTTTGGCTTAAAAATGACGGGCTAATAATGTTGCGATTTTTATTCTATTGACTTTGAACAAGTCCAAGAAGAAAATCTCGCGGAAAGGATGTACGAATTTATAATAGCATAGAAAGATGAGCAATTCGGCAAGTAATGGCGATCACGAACCCGGGACGGAAGTAGTAAAATTGGTAGAGCAAGTCTGTTAGGTACGTGCTTTCCAAGCCTTCAACCAGCGATACCGCCAATCCCGGGCGTGCCGAATGCGGTAATACGGTACGCGTTCCGCCCCGAACTGTTCGCGGATACGGGCGACCTTGGGGAGCATACTGCCCTCAAAATCAAAAAGGGGTAATCGCAGTTTTTGCTGGGTGTAAGCAATGGCTTGTGCCAAGAGCCAAATTCCCGACCCCGACTGGCGTAGAGCCGGGTCATCACCAGAAAGATGGTAGTAAGCCGCCTGCTTATCCCAAATCAGGTACGCGACGGAATGGAGTCGACCCTGCGCATCGCGTGCGCCTAAGCGCTGGCGACGCTGGTGTTGTTCCAGGGCTGCGTCGTGCCGCTTTAGCTGTTCAAAGGTATAGGGGAGGGTCAGGCCCTGCCGGGTAAAGCTGAGTTGGTTGATGGCGTAAAAGTCCGCTAGATTGAGATTGAGGTCTAGTGCTACCAGTTGGTCTGCTTTGCGGATATTGCGCCGCATATTCCGGTTGATACCGCTGCGCCAGTCGTGGTTTGGAGACAATGGTAGCTGGTGTAAATATTGTGGGGTGAGTTGGAAATATTTAGACCAAAGACTAGCTTGTTGACCCAGTTGGGTGCTGGTGTTTTGGTCCCAACCCGCCAGTTGTGGTAAACCGCTGAAAAGTGCTTGTGCCAATTCGGGCGACCATTCGTAACCCGGCCAGAGGATCGGACCCATATACTTGGTGAACAGCGGCATACTCACGTAACGCAGCCCCAGCCGTCGCTTCTCGAAATACGGCCAAGCCGCAATGGGTTGATCACCGTCCCAAAGCGAAACGGCTTGCCAATCGCCGCCTTCTACTACGGCGTCTAGGTACCACGGCTCGAAAAAGATGGGGAGACAGGGGTGAAGAGCGCAAAATTGGGCGTAGGCGGGTTTTGTAGCGGTCGACAATATGTTTTTTTTGGGTAAAATTGTTTGTGTATTTTTTTTGTTAAAATTTTTTGTTATTCATATTGTTTTACCTATCTTTACCACTGAGCGGAACGGAAAAGACTATTCTAATCCGCTTCTCAATGTTTCTTCTGATCTAAATCCACTACGGTTTAGTATCATGTACTCCCTCCACTTAGTCCGTGGTTGATTTCGCTGTTGCCCATTTGGTTAAAACATGCTTGGATGTTTTCGTTCGCGCAAGCATAGTCAGATAATGTCCATAACCCTCGGATAGCCGAGAAGGATCCCGGCTTAGCCGGGAAAGCCTTGGCAAGGGTGGGCCCACCGGAGGCGGCGTGGGGTCAACCGAAGCATCATAGAAACAAGGTGATCTACCGCTTAATTTTATCCGTAGATTACTTCACCAATCCCTCCATAAACTCCACCAGCAAGCGCACACCGTAACCCGTGGCCGATTTCCCCTGTCCGTAGATATTGTCACCGAAGGCCACCCCCGCAATGTCGAGGTGTGCCCAGGAAGGGTGTTCGTTAGTGAAAAATTGGAGAAACTTCGCCGCCG
>JBCDIR010000148.1:0-6438 GCA_038748735.1 Bacteroidota bacterium
CGAGAGGGTGTGGAACTCGGTGGCGAGGCGATCATCAACCCGACCAACGGCGCGAGCTACACCGGAACGATCGTGCAGACCCAACAGGTCGCATCGAGCCGCCAGCGAGCGATCGAGGAGGCGCAGTCCCAAGCGGCCGATTTTGGTAATCAAACCCGTCGTTTGCTGGCTGCTGAGCCGGTTGCCAATGCGGCTAGCTGAATCAAAACGGACCACGCGGCCACTGAAGTAGTTGCGCAGGTGCGAGAAATTCGTCACCAATAATAACAACACGATCAAGCCGTGAAAAAACGGGTGAATGAGTACAAAGTAACTCCCCAAAACCAGCACGGCCAGGGGCTCAAACAACAGTAGGAAGTAGGACAGTAACCGCTCGCTGATCTGTTGCCAATTGTTGGGCGTCGGTAAGCGCCGCAGCAGCCAATTGGCCAGCCAAGCTACGCCCAGCACGAAGCCCAGGAGCAGCATATTGCGCAGCAGTCCGGCCCAGTTGTAGTCATAATGTATTTGCCACAAATATTCCATGGGCTTTAGCAGTATTTTTTGTTGCGTAATAAATGGAGCACATCGTTAACAGCAGCATTGTTGATAATCAACCAGTTGTCGAGTTGTCGTTGTACGAGGCCGACGCTCAGTAGGCGCTGTAAGATCGCCGCGTAGCGTTCCTGAAAAGCCGGGCCGAAGCGCTTGCGCAGCCGATACTCGTTCGTGCGCCGTTCCAGCAGTATCGTACGCAGCAGCACGGCGTGGTCCGGCGTCAGAAAGTCGGGTAAAGCATAAAAAGGATCGTTGCGCTGTTGGACTTCGTCGATATTCGAAGCCGTCGTGCTGTACGCCCAGTGGTTGAGCGCCTCACCGATATTGGCTTCCGCCGAATAGTAGATTTTTTTGATGAGCTGACCAAAATCACTGGCATCCACCTTCTCTCCATTGGTGTTGACGAGGTCCTTGTGGGTAGCACCGTGGCGGATGAGAATGGCTTGGCGAATTTCGTCCTGGCTCATGGTGTCCAGCGGGATGGTCGCCTGGAAGTGGTTGCTGAGCGCGTGGCTGCGTTCCAGCAAGGAATGCAAGGGGTGGCAGAGGCTGACGACGTAGAAAATGCCGTTGGCGTAGCGGTCGATGTGTTGCTTGAGCGCCGTAGCGTTCTGGCTGATTGTCTGCTTGGGGTCGTGCCAGCGTTCGAGGTCGTCGATCCAGACCAGTGGGCGGTCATCATTGAGGTATTTGCTGACGAATTGTAAAGCGGCACCCAGGTCGTACGTCGTCGTAAAAGGACGGCCCTGGTAAGTGATGGTGCTATTGGGCGTCAGCCGGAGTGTCTGCTGTGGAAAGTGCTCGTTGCTGATCAAATCGCCCAGCAGTGTCTTGCCGCAAAATCGATCTCCGGTCAGTAGGACTGCACCGCGAAAACCCTGTTTCCACTGCCGAACAATGTTGCTCACCCGCTTCAATTCTGCTTCCCGACCTACCCAAAACGAGTCGCCGATGTAGCCGTGGGTGAGAAAAATATTGGTGTACGACTGGTTGTTGGGGTCCGGCTGCTGTCGTTCGATGTAGCGGACGATTTTTTCCGAAATACTCAGGGCATCTTCCTGCCGCACGTCGTTGATCCAGTTGTAAAAACGCTCGCGTTGATCGACTAGCCAGTTGGGGAGCGTATTCAGCCACGCTTCCTGGTTCACGCGCAAGCGTGAGAGCGTAGACGGTAGCGGCGTATCCAAAAAGGAAGGCGCTGGTTCGAAAATCGCACTGATCTGTACCTCCTGCTGCATCCGCTCGGTGACTTGGTCCTGGAGTTTGCTCAACTCCCGACGTTGGCGGCTCAATTGGCGGTCAAACTGGCGCAGTGGCGGTAGAATTTCGCTCAGCGGAACAGGGTTATCTTGGTTATTGACCCGTTCCGCATTGAGTAAAATGATCCGGTTGCGTACGTTGATGATCGCCATTTTCAGGTTGCCCCGCAACTGCGTAGTCAGCTCACTGATTTCGTACATCGGCGGCAGAATCCGCGTATCCATCCAGGCGGAGAGGTGCTGCCGAAAGTTGATGTCTCGCACCATCAGGTGCTGCCCCGCTACGTCGATGGCGAAGGGGGCACCTTCCGTTATCGTTTTGAGCTGGCGGTCCAGCTTGGGAGCGAAACGGGCGTTGTAATCCAGGTGTTTGACTTTGCTTTCAATATTTTCGAGTAGCGAGGGGAGCTTGTTGGCTTGTTCTGGCCAGTAGTTTTCGAGCAATTCGATGGCCTGCTCCGCGATTGTTTCTAACTCCCCGGCATCGTCCAGACATTCCCGAATGGTATGGTCGACGAGCTGGGCCAATCCACCGATCCGCTCGTCCGTTTCCACTAGGGTTCGGTGCTGTTTGGCTAACTGCTCACTCTGCTCAGCTATGGTTTCCAACTGCTCGCGGTAGGCGGGCCAGGGCAGGTCCTGCCGTTGCCAAGCCTTTAAGAGTTGTCGCTCCGACTTTTTGGGCTCCGTCAGTTCTGACAGGGGCTGAAGGCAGTACTGTTTGAGTTGCGCGGCACTGTCCACCAAGTGCGCTTGGGTAGCCGCCACCCATCTGATTTGTGCCTCCCCAGTGAGTTTATCTTTGCCGTAAAAATGACTTTTACTTAGTTCAAGCGTGCTATCGCGCCAGAGAACCAAAAAGGATTTGGCGATGTCCATGCCGTGTAGATGCAGCTGTAAATGGGGCTGTTGAGCCGGTAAGTCATCCGCAGGAATGTCTGCCAGTTCCTTCGCACTCTGGTCACCCGTAGCGATGAGCTGTTTGCACAAACTACCAAGTTCCGTCGACCAAACGCCCACGGCAGGTGGTGTGCCAGGGGTCTGTATTAAGGCAGATAACGCCACGTCCAGGGCGTCAAAAAATCGTGGGAGCATAAAAAACTGTTCAGTTCTTAAGAAGCAGAAAACGGGAGCCTCTTTCGTAAAGACTGCCAATGTAGTTATCCGTCACCAAAATTATACTTAAAATGATACGGTTTGGGAATTTATTTACTTAACTTTTGAAAAGTTTGGTAAACAAGTTTATTAAAAACCGAATACTATGACGCTGAAATCGTGTTTCTCCCTGTCCAAACATTTGTTTTGTATAACGTGTTTGCTCATCGGCGGCTGGTACGCTGCCTACGGTCAGAACGATACCATTCGCCCGCGTACGTACGATTATGTTGCGATTAACGAAGCGTTTTGAGTTTATTGCGCCTTCGAAGCGGGGGTACTCGCCTCGTTTGCTTCTACGACGGCTTTGATGGCGCGTAGTTTGGTGGCCGTCACTTGGCGCGGGATTTCGATGCGGATGGTGGTGCCCGCATTGACCGTACTTTCGATGCTAATATCACCGCCGTGACGCGCAACAATCTGCTTGACGAGTGGTAAGCCGAGACCCGTACCCTGGGTACTATCGGGCGACTGCACCCGACGGAAAAGCACGAAAAGGTTTTCTTGCTCGGCGGGAGAAATACCTCTGCCGTTATCCGTGATGCGGAAGTGCCAGTGCGTTTCGTCTTGATGGCCCGTAATGGTCACCTGAGGTGGGACACTCGCTTGGTGATATTGGAGGGCATTTTGCAATAAATGCTGCCACAACAGTTGAAACTGCTTATTATCGACCTTTACCTTGCGGGGAATATTACCGATATTAACGGTCCCGCGTACTTGGTGAATGTGCTCTTCCATCCGCTGCACCAGGCCATTGAGTAGCTCCCAAAAATCGACCGTCTTGATGTCCGGAGCTTTGGTCATAACCTCCGTGTAGGTGACCAGATCGCGGGAGATGGCCTGGGCTTTGAGGGCGTTTTGCTCAATCGCCTCTAAACTGGTGCGATCTGGTAAAGACACTCCTTTTTGGCTCAGGGAAGGCCGTAGTTGGAGAATACTCTTAACGATATTTCGAATGGGTTGTCGCAAATCTGACGACGCTACGTAAGTGTACTGCTTGATGAGTTGTTGACTGGTCTGCAAGGCCGCGTTTTGAGCAATCAAGCGCTGAATAATGGGCCGGAAGATCAGCATCACTTCCAGTGCAATTACCAAGATGGTCAACAGGGCCAGCATCATTTCAATGAAGGCCAAACGCTCTAACTTGGCACTAGAAGCCTCTTCCAACTGGCGTACCACCTTGTCCATGGTGCTAAGGAAGGTCATTTGGTTGTCGTGGAGGAGCGCCAGTTCGTCTTCGTTGAGGGTGGCCGCATGACGGGTCAAGGCGTTGGCCGTATTTATGCGTTCCTGCAACTCCGCCAGCATCACGCGCAGGTCCAGCGATTGCTCCACTTCCGTCCTCACGTTGGGGTGGTTGACGATGAAGCGGTTGGTATTCCTCCATTCTTCAAAGAGTTGCGTGATACTCGCTTGATCGCAGTTCATCGTCGTGGGGAGGTGGCACTGAAAAACCTGTTGCAGTATCCGCTGCGATAACATCCGCTGCCGACCACTGATGTTAATCAAGTAGGCATCAGCCGATTTTTCTTCTAAAGATCGTTGGATAAAAACTTGGGTACTGCCCACGAGCAGTAGGGTAGCCAGAATGGCTAAGAAGTAAGCAGAACGGTATTTAGTGGCAAAAGCAGACATAGTGTTTTCGGGTACCGGAACAAGATAGGTGTTTTTTGGAGGTGGTAAATCAATTTTTATAATAATTTTTAGAAAAGTAATGCTTCAGACTAAATCAGACTTGTTCAGCCGGGCATGAATGAGCGAAAGCGCAACAAATTTTGTGCTGAACGAGGAAGAAAACGTAGGCGATCTCGGCTGAGCCGAGACAGCGAGGCTTTCTGACGAAGTGCAGGAGAAAATTTGCCGCTTGTAGCCATTTGAGGCTTCGGTTGAACAAGTCTATTAGTTCAATTGGGACAATAGCCACTCTTTCTCAGTTAGCACTTTGGCACGTATAATTTGTTCGCGGAGGTGTTCGCGCTTCTTTTGACCGTTGGGGGGCAGTTTGAGTAGTTTGCGGGTGAAACCAATGAGATTACGGTAGTTAGCGCGGTGGTACGTGAGGTCTGCCTTACGGCGAATGTAGCTCTGGAAAGCATCGAGGTGGCTCTGGAGGACGTCTAGCTCACCTAGCTCGTAATAAATTTTGAGGAGCAGCGTACGTGCGCCTAAATTGAGGAGTGAATCGTGGTAGTTGGCCTGCTGTAAGAGCGGCAAGGCGGCTCCGTAATCCTGCCGCGCGTAAGCAATACGCGCCCGGCTAAAGTTCTGCATCCGTTCCCGGTAACGGCGTTCCAGCTTGCTAGTCCAGGTGTCGATAAAATCTTCGGCCCAGTTGACTTCCTGGGTTTGTAGCGCAATGGTCACCATATTATGGTAGGTGAAGCGCGATAATTCGCCTTTACTCAGCAGGTAGCCACGGTCCAGGGCGTCCTTGTAAAGATCCATAACCGCCGGAAAAAAGTGACGGTAACCCGCGTTGATTTGCCGGATGCCGAAGTTGATCGCCAGCAGATACAAATCTAGTGCCTCCGCTTTGGGAAAGACTTGGCTGTGGGCAAAAAGTACGGCTTTGAACCGCTCAAAAGCCGCCGCCGGATCCGCCGCCCGCAGTAGTTGGTAGCCGTAATAATACACGCGTACCGCTGGCGCATCAGGCAGGTCGACTTCGGTCAGCGTATCCAGGAATTGATCTAATTTGCTGTTGGGTAAGTCCCGATTAAAAAGTAAGGAATGGTTAGTTAACCAGGTCCGTTGCCGGAATTTCAACGCCAGGAAAACCAATTCCAGTTGCTGGTGCGTAGCGGTATAACTCTCGACGGCTCCGGGTTGCTCCGAAAGTTGCTGCTGAAAGCGATCAGAGGCGTAACGGTACGTGGCCAGCCAGTAATCGGCATTGCGTTGGGGGTGTTTGCGGCGCTTCGCTTGGGCTTCTTTGGCGAGGCGTTCGGCTAGTTCGTGCTGTTCAGCAGCTACTAGGCGTTTGGCGGCTTGTTCCTTGGTCGTAACCGTATCCTGCGTGACTTGACTAAAGGCTAAAAACTGTTCCACCAAGCGGGTCAGTTGAGTCATCCACTGGCGCAGTTTTGCATCATCATAAGTTTGTTTGGGCAAGAGCCGTTCCCAGATGGCGGGACGATCTAAGTGGGGATGGCCAGTAGGGAGCTGTGTTTCCAAAGTGGTATACAACTGTCGCAGAATGGCCTTTTGGTTGAAATAAGACACTGCCAGTAATTCCCTTAAACCCGCCCGTTCCCGTTTGGATAAGGTGGCGAGCAATAAAAAAAGCCGACTTTTTACAACAACCGCGTCCATTTTAGTAAAAATTAAGGTGATAAATAACTATTGATTATCATTAGTTTAAACTTAAAATTATAATAATTGAGCACAACAAAACTAGTAAATTGTCTTTGTTTAAACATTATAATCCGCGCACATTTGTAGCAGAAACTAGAGAAAATCGTTAATCCTGGCTCTCGGCTGAGCCGAG
>JBCDIR010000149.1:0-6436 GCA_038748735.1 Bacteroidota bacterium
AACGAGAACAATATCGTTTTCGCTGGCCGGAATGTAAATAAGCGCACGCTCACGGCTGTCTTCGCGTTGTAGGTTGCCTCGATCGTTGTAGATATAGCTGAACGGTTGTGTTTGCGCACTTTCGTGGAAGATTGAAACGGTCGTTTTACCGCCAATCTTTTCATTGAATTTATAATCCACGCCGTAGGAGATACCAGCAATGATACGACTACCAGCAGCAAAGTTAGAGCGGTAATTACGTTGATCGAAGTTACGCCCGTTGATGCTGTGCAGACCTCGCCACTGGGAGCTGTTCTGCGAGCTGGTACCGTCAAACACGGAATAAGCGTCACTGAAGGAGTAAGCCAACGTACCGCTCAGGCCCTTGGTAAAAGGCTTTTCTACCGAAGCCGAGATGTTATAGGCATAACCTTCGGTCGTATTGTAACCCAAGAGAATACGGCCGTAAGTAGGATCAATGGGGTCGAAACGGTTGAAGATCGGGCGATCGTCGGGCGTACCTTCCAGGTTGTCGACTGCGGGCTTGAGGTTAACGTTTTGGTACGCAACGTTTTGTAACGTTTTCGTGAACATCAAGTCTAATGTACCCGTCAGCCCCCAGAACAGCTTCTGGTCGAGGGCTAAGTTGGCGCGTAAAAAGCGGGGCAACTGCAAATCACTGGCGAACAAATCAATATCCCCAGAAGGAACGGCATTGGAAGGATCAATATCTCCCGGAGGCTGGGTATTGATGTCCGGATTAAATGGCAGACCTTCTGCTTCGAACGTTCCACGATTTAAACCATAATTGTTATAAGCACCACCAACCCACACCAGAGGTGCGCGACTAGTGAAAATACCGACCCCACCGCGTAGCTGGGTTTGCTTATTACCGGTTACGTCCCAGTTGAAACCAAAACGAGGGCTAATGAGCGGTACCGCGTCGATGAACTGCCCCGTTTGAGCACCTTGTAAGTCATAGAATTCTTCCAATAACGGAATAGTCTCTTTGTTAAATGGATCGTTGACGGGGGTATCAGCGTAGAACGGTAGGTCTAAGCGTACGCCTAGGGTCAACTTCAGATTGGGCGTAGCTTGGTATTCATCCTGTACATAAACCCCAAACTGACCAGCATTAAACTCGGCAATGGCACTGGATTCGTCTCCCACAATGTTATCACGTAGGGAGAAAGAGCGCTCGTACGCTACACTATTAGAATCAAGCAGGAAGTTTTGTAAGCTGCTGAACTCGTATTCGCCAAAGTTGCGTGGAATGAAAAGGTTGGCCGCACGGTAGAACTCTGCGTTGGCGCCAACGGTAAAGGTGTGCTTACCGGAGTAAAACTCCAAGTTATCCGTGATGGTCAGTACGTCTTGATCTAGGCGGTTGGCCGTTGAAAAACGCTCCGAGCCGAAGATAATCTCCCCCGAGCCATCGGCAATGTTTACGTAAGGAAACGGATCACCATTCGGATCACGGTCGTCCCGCACGGCGGTTAAACCGATGGTCAAGTTATTGGACAAGGTATTGCTGATGAGGGAGTTCCACTCCAGGGCAGCAGAGTAAGTATCGCTAACAAAACGCTCCGAACCGTTCAAGAAACGAATATCATCGAAATCGGATTGTACCCCTTCCAAGTTATCGGCGTTGACGTAGCCAAAGCGCAGCGAGAACTTGTTGGCCTGGTTGAGGTTGTAATCGAACTTCAACGTAAGCTTGTCCGAGTTCAAGAAGCGCTGGTTGTTGGTGTAGGTACCGGGATCGTAGCCAAAACCGTTCAATTTATTGACCAGAGCAGCTAAATCAGCAGCGGAAGCGTCACCAATGTAGCTATCAGGATTAAAGGGTAGCGGCGTTTCTTCGCGTTGGATTTCCCCGTTCAAGAAGAAAAACAATTTATCCTTAACGATAGGTCCACCGATGCGGAAACCCGTAGTTTGGGCCGTGAAGGGTTCTATCATAGCCCCTTCAAACTCTTCCCGGATGAGATTCTCGTTGCGCCAAAAGGTGTAAACAGAACCTTCAAAATTATTGGTACCCGAACGCGTAATGGCCGATACAGCTGCTCCCGCAAATCCACCTAAGCGGACATCAAAAGGTGCTAGGTTGACTTGAAATTCTTCGATGGCGTCCAGTGATATGGGCGAAACGCCCGTCTGACCACCATTCACACCCGAGCCCGCCAGACCGAATACATCGTTGTTCACGGCACCATCAATGTAAATAGCGTTGTAGCGATTGTTCTGGCCACCGAAGCTAAGTTCTAGCCCATCGTTGCCTTCCGTAACGCGAGTTTGAGGGGTGAGGCGTGTAAATTCACCAATAGAACGACCAACGGTTGGCAGCGTATTGATTTGTTCCTCCGTGATGACAGTTTGCGCACCGGTCCGGTTACCGTCGAACAAGTCGTTGCGTACCGCAACTACCTCTACGGCTCCCAGATTAATGGCAGTTTCCTCCAACTGCACGTCGAGACCGTAGGTTTGTCCTAAGCGGAGGTAAACCCCCTCGATTACGTTATCTTCGTAGCCGGTGTAGGAAATAGTAACCGTATACGGACCACCAACACGCATGCCAGGGATACGGAAATAGCCTTCAACATTGGTAGAGTTACCGTAGGGGCTACCCGTTGGTCCGTGGACAGCTAATACGTTAGCTCCAATTAAAGGAGTGCCTTCCTGGTCGGTAATGAGACCGTTCATGGACGAGGTAGTTACCCCTTGTCCGTAGGCCATCACTGCGACCATCAGCAGGAATAAGGTTAATGATAAGTTTCTCATGATATGGATCATATTTAGTGAGTAAAATACAATGGCAAAGTTCTATATTTAAGGTGTAGCTATTGTTTGACGACCGTTAACTTTACGTTAACTTAATGCTATCTATTTGTTAAGTACTCTAGTCAAACATTCATTCCCAGCCATAAATAATTTACAACGGCACCGCAACCGATGCTATCTTGGCGTGTTACTTATGACATAAATAGCTACCATGCAAATTGAGAAAAGTGCCATCGTCAAAGCCCTTACCGGCGTCAAGGACCCCCACACGGGGCAGGACCTCATCACCGCGAACCGCGTCCGTGACTTGGAAGTCGAAGGCCACAACGTTGGTTTCACTATTGAGCTACCCAACCTCAATAATGAGTACAAGTCGCAACTCAATTTTGCTTGTCAGGAAGCTATTCTAGCGGTTTACCCGCAAGCCAACGTACACGTACACATGATGGCTCGTACCGCGGAGTCGCAACAGCCCAATACGCCACTGCCGCACGTCAAAAACATCATTGCGGTAGCTAGTGGCAAGGGAGGCGTAGGTAAATCTACCGTTTCGGTGAATCTAGCGTTGGGTCTGCGTGCTTTGGGTGCACGGGTTGGGCTACTGGATGCAGACCTCTACGGTCCTTCCATTCCGACCATGCTGGGGCTAGCGGGCCAACGCCCCCGCATCCAGGACATTCATGGACAGCCGAAAATTATGCCTTTGGAGGCCCACGGTATTCCTACCATGTCCATCGGCTTCATTATTGAACCCGAACAGGCGGTTGTTCTGCGGGGTCCCCGTTTGAGTGGTGTTATCCGCCAATTCATCAACGATACGATCTGGCCGCCGCTGGACTTCCTCATCGTAGACCTTCCCCCCGGCACGGGTGATATTCAACTGACGTTGGCCCAAACCGTACCTTTGACGGGGGCCGTGTTAGTGACCACTCCCCAGCAAGTTGCTTACGTAGATGCCATTAAGGCGATGAATATGTTTTTGTTGCCCAATATTAACATTCCCATCCTGGGGGTAGTGGAAAATATGGCCTGGTTCACCCCGGCAGAACTGCCGGACAACAAGTATTATCTCTTCGGTAAAGGGGCGGGTAAGCGCTTGGCGCAAGAGAGTAATTCCATGCTGTTGGGGCAAATACCGCTCGTGCAAAGTATCCGCGAGGCGGGAGACGCGGGTCAGCCCGCTTTACTCAACGAAAAGGACGCGATTTCCCGTCCTGCGTTCCTGAAAGTAGCCCAAAACACGGTCCGCCAGATTAATTTGCGCAACGAAGTGCTGGCACCTACGCAGCAGATTCGTATGACGGAGTAAGAGCATGCCTAAAAATTTGCTTCGATTAGCACCGTTATTGACCTAGTGTACCAAAAATATACTTTTGTACTTCCTTATTTTAAAGGATTTATGAACCTGAGGTCAAAATAAAAACCTCACTTAGCTCGCTAAGCTCGATTTTGATTTCTTAATCAGAACCGATAAATCGTTCAAAATCAGTTCGTAAAATTTTTAACCATCCTCTGACCTACGCATTTGTCCGACAACTTTTATTTGCCTAGCTTTGTTTTTAAAAGTAAATTAGAGTAGATGACTGCCACCGAAAAGACCGATTTGATTGCCAGTGTAGACGCGGCCCTCGATGAAATCCGTCCTCACCTCGCTGCGGACGGCGGCAACGTAGAAGTTGTGAACATCACCGACGAAAATATCGTACAGGTGAAATGGCTCGGCAACTGCCAAAACTGCAATATGTCGTACATGACCATGAAAGCGGGCCTAGAGCAAACCATTAAGGGGAAGTTACCCCAAATAGCAGGGGTAGAAGCCCTCAACGGCTTATAGTTTTTTGGGCGGTTGCGTTTGGTCCACAATCCATTTTTCGTAAGCGGCGTTGGCGCGCACTTCCGTCCGTACAATGCACGGCACTTCGTAGGGGTGTAAAGCTTCGATGCGCTGTTCGAGTGCAGCTTCACCAGCTAGCTGTGTTTTCAGGATGCCCACCCACTCTCCTTCCTCCACTACCGCTTCCTTCCACCAGTAGCTACTTTTTATCGGCAAGCAATTAGTACCAGCGGCCAGTCGCTCCCGGACCAATTGCTGGCCAATGCGTTGTGCAGTGGCTTCGTCCGGATAAGTCACGTAAAAGAGTAGAAACATAACTATCCGTTTTTTGGAGTCCACCATTGCTTACCCGTGGCCACTAATTCTTTGCGAATAGCCCGCAAATACTTCACTTCGTGATCCGCTTGCCGCCGCATTCGCCAGTGCAGCAGCCAACGCGTCGCTACCCGGTGATAACGGACCAAAAACGGAATTCCCCCAATGGTCAATGTGATCCACAGCACTGGCCACGGCGACCACAAAATCGCAGCTAACACTAGACAAATGATAGCCGTTAGTAAATAACCAATCAGCATACCCGCCCAGCGTACCGGATTGGCAAACTCCACCGTTTTGACTTTAACGCCCGAAAAGTGTTGAATGAAAAACAACAGTGGCAAATGAAGAATGGCCAAGAGTACGGCGGGTATCAATCCTAGTAGTACAAAAGCCGTCTGGCGACTTTCTTTTTTGTAGTTGCCTTTAAAAGCAGCATCCGTAGTGCGCATTCGCGCCAAGCGGGTAAAATACTGATAACACTGCTCGCGTAACGGCTTTTTCTCCGTTTCGGATAACGCATTCACGGTGTTCGCAATCGTTTTTTCAGCGGCAAAATGCGCGTGATCCGTCCCCCAACCCGTGAGGTGCTGCGTAGCGTTTTCGCTCCGGTACAGTTGGTGAAAATGTTCCGTTAGTAATTCGTCATCTAGCTCGTCGATAATGATTACTTCCTGGGCCATACGACGTTCCAGTTCCTTGGTAAACGCACCAATAGCGACCGCGGGCGCTTCCGCAAATTGTTCCCGGTAGACACTCGTCTTAATCGGTTCCCCGAAACTAATCATAATGTCCGACTGGACACGGTCTGGATAGCGAAAATTACAGCCCACTGGCACGACGTAGACCTCCTCGAGGTCAGTGTTCGCCAAGGCTTGCAAAGCAATCCGCGCCGGTCCTTTCTGGATGGGGCGCAGCCGTTTTTCGTGAATACAGCGCCCTTCGGCCAAAATCATCAATAGCTTGCGTTGCGCTAGTAATTCGGAGGACCGCTCAAAGGCCTTAAAATTACTTTTCACCCCTTCGTAGCCCGCATCCTGCCGGCGGTAGACTGGGATGAGGTTCACCGATTTGAGCAAGGCCGAAGCAATGGGGTTCTTGAAAAAATCGCCCCGTACCAGGAAATGTAAGGGGTCTTTTAAGTAGCAAGCCAACACGCAGGGTTCTACGAAAGTGGTCGGGTGATTGGCCGCCAAAATCACCGCCGCATTTTTGGGAATCCGCTCCGCATTAGCGATGTCAATACGTTTGAAGTAATGCCCGAGACTCCAACTCGCAAAGGGTCGGACCGCTGTGTAAACCATACGTTAATCGATGATAGGTTGTGGTCAGCAAATGTAGGATTTTTCGTCGGATGCAGTTGGACAAATTAACTTACTTTTGATCTTCAATTCTTTGCACCATGTCTTCTACTATTGACAAGATCAACGCTGTACTCGACCAAATGGACGCCAAAATTGAGTCGGGGGACGCCCATAAAGCACTGGAAATCGGGTACAAATCGCCGGACGTACCGGATCCCAACAA
>JBCDIR010000150.1:0-6433 GCA_038748735.1 Bacteroidota bacterium
GGGATTGGGTACAACAGGCCAACGCCAACTTTACCCGCTGTTTCATTCCACTAGAAAAGCGGCTGATGGGCAGATGGCGCGCCCGGCTCAGCGCTAAGACCTCCTTGATTAAAAGGTTGGGATTAAGTGGCGCTAGGAGCGGACGAAAGCGCTGGTGAAAAGTAATCGCCTCTTCGAGGGTAAACTCTTCAATGAGTTCAATGTAGGGGGCGGCAAAAGATAATTTTTCGTAGATAGCTTCTACGGGGATGTCCTTTCCCGTCGCGTCCAGGTAACGCCGCTGCCCTTTAGAGGGAGTCAGATGCCCCGAAAGTAACCGCAAAAAAGTCGACTTACCCGAGCCATTCGGACCGGTGATAGCGTAGTTTTGCCCACCTTCCAAGCGCAAATTGATCTTGCGCAAGATCCATTCACGGCGGTAGCGTTTGCTGACGTCGGCTAATTCAATAACCATGCTAATCGCTACCGTTGGTAGCCCCCGTGAAGCCGCGGATGATGCCCGTCTTTTCTGCGCTGGCAATAAAAGTGAGGATAGTTTCTAGCTCTTCAGAAGTCGTTACGGTAGATTTTACGTCTTCAACGGCACTGGTCAGCGCCTTCCCCCGCACGAAAAGGATACGGTATATCTCGTGAATCTGGTTGATGGTCTCCCGGCTGAAACCTCGACGGGTCAGACCAACGTTATTAACCCCAATATAGCTGATTGGTTCGCGGGCCGCCCGCACGTAGGGCGGTACGCTCTTGCGCACCAGCGAACCACCCGCTACGAAAGCGTGTTGGCCAATGCGCGTAAACTGCTGTACGGCGACCAAGCCCTCCAAGATCGCCCAGTCTTCTATCTCGACGTGTCCAGCCAACGTAACGTTATTGGCCAAAATCACTCGGTCACCGAGGATACAGTCGTGGGCAACGTGAGAATAAGCCATTAGTAGGCAGTCACTCCCTACTTTGGTGTGCATGGCGTAGCTCGTTCCCCGGTTGATCGTCACGTATTCCCGAATCACGGTCCGGTCGCCAATGACGGTCGTGGTTTCTTCTCCTTTGTACTTAAGGTCTTGCGGCAAGCCCGAAATAACGGCCCCAGAATGCACCTGAACGGACGCCCCGATCCGCGCACCGTTGAGGATAGTGACGTGTGGCCCGATATAGGTATTGTCCCCGACGACCACATCCGCGTCAATGAAAGAGAAGGGACCGATGGTCACGTTCTCCCCAATCTGCGCCTTGGGGTGGATAACGGTATGCTCTGGATAGCGATTATTCATGAGTAGCGCGCTTAACGATTTGCGCCGTTAGCGACGCTTCGGAAACTATTTTATTGCCTACGTAGGCCGTACCCCGCATCTGCACGATTCCCCGGCGGATGGGCGCTTTCAGTTCAAGTTTGAACAAAACCGTGTCACCAGGTCCCACCATATGTTTGAACTTGGCCTCTTCAATTTTAAGGAAGTAGGTATCCCAATTACCCGGATCGGGTACCGTCGAAAGGGCTAGAATACCGCCCGTCTGGGCCATTCCTTCGATTTGCAACACGCCCGGCATAACCGGATTATTAGGAAAGTGACCCTGGAAGAAAGCCTCGTTGAACGTCACGTTCTTGACCCCTACGATTTCCGTTTCCGACATCGAAATGATTTTGTCGATCAGTAAAAACGGGAAGCGGTGGGGTAACCATTTGGCAATGCGTACGGAATCGAATACCGGGGTGGCGTTTGGGTCGTACTTGGGTTTACCGCGTAGCTTGCGTTGCTCTAGGTACTGCTTTTTGAGCATTTTGGTGAAAGCCACGTTCGCCGAATGCCCCGGCTTGGTCGCCAAGATGCGTCCCTTGATGGGACGGCCTAACAGCATGGTGTCCCCTACGACGTCGAGTAATTTGTGACGCGCGGGTTCGTTTTGGAAGTGCAGTTCCAGGTTATTTAGAATCCCCTGTCCGTCGAAAGCAACGGTCGGGCGGCCCAGTTTTTTGGCCAAATGGTCCAGTTGTTCCTGTGGAACGGCATTATCGGCAATTACGATGGCGTTATTTAAATCCCCTCCTTTGATCAAGTTGTGCTCAAACAGCATTTCGAGTTCGCGCAAGAAAACGAACGTACGGCAGGGGGCAATGTCCTGCTCAAAATCGCTCATTTGCTGCAAGCTAGCGTATTGCTGACCGAGTACGGGTGAGCCAAAGTCGATAAGGGTCACCAATTCAAAACCATCATGTGGCAGGGCCATGAGTTCGGTACCGCTTTCCTCGTGGCGGTAGACAATCGGTTCTTCCACGACGAAGTACTCGCGCTCCCGGTCTTGTTCCTCAATACCCGCTTGGCGCAAAGCATCGACAAAGCCCTGAGCACTGCCATCTAGGATGGGGACTTCCGGGCCATCTACCTGGATGAGGACGTTGTCGATGGCCAATCCGGCGAGTGCCGATAGCACGTGCTCAACGGTGGATACGGTAGCTTCGCCCTGCTGCAAGGTCGTGCTGCGTTCCGTATTCACTACGCGTCCGACGTCCGCGTGAATGACGGGCTGGTTAGGTAAATCAGTACGCTGAAATTTAATGCCGTGATCGGGACCAGCGGGTTGGAAGGTCAGTTGCACGGCCGCGCCAGAGTGCAGGCCAACGCCTTCTAGGCTGGCGGTAGTCTTAATCGTATGCTGCTTCATAAGAGGTCTAAGCTCGCAATTTTCGCGCAAAGATAGCCAAATATAGGCTTACACCTCGGAGCGTTCGTTTTTTAAGCGTTCCAGCTCCCGCTCCAAGCGGTGTAACTGGCGGTAGAGGTCCGGTAATTTTTTGAAAACACCGTAGGACCGAATGTAGTCCCGGTAAGGAATGGCCGGAGAGCCGAAGAACGCCTGTCCCGGCTCTTCGATGGTGGCGGCTATCCCGCTCTGGGCCTGAAATTTGGAGCCATCCGCAATCTCAATGTGGCCCGCAAAGCCCACTTGGCCACCAATCATACAGTGTTTACCAATTTTGGTACTGCCCGCCACGCCCGTCTGGGCCGCAATGACAGTATGCGCCCCAATGGTCACATTATGACCAATCTGGACTAGATTGTCGAGCTTCGCCCCCTGCCCGATGCGCGTTTCCCCCAGGGTAGCGCGGTCGATGGTCGCATTCGCACCTATTTCTACGGTGTCCTCTAGCACAACAATTCCCACTTGGGGAATCTTACTGTAAACGCCTTTGTCATCCGGCACGTAGCCAAAGCCATCACTGCCGATGACGGCATTCGCGTAAATAACGCACTGTTTGCCCAATTCGCAGTGGTGCAAGACGCGTGCGCCGGGATGCAGCACCGTACCCGCCCCGATACGTGCGTTGGCCCCAACGTATACTTGATCAAAAATAACCACATCGTCTTCAATAATAGCTCCGCGTTCGATGGTAGCAAAGCGACCAATGGCTACATTTTTCCCCACTTGTGCTTGCTCGTCTACCTGTGCCAAGGGGCTGATTCCCTCGGGCCGGGCCTGGGCGGCCTGGTCGTAATGATGCAACAGCGCAGCAAATGCTTGATAAGGATCAGCTACCCGAATGAGTGTAGCCGCAACGGGCGATTTTAACTCTAACTCCTTGCTCACCACCACGATGGACGCTTCGGTCGTGTACAGGTAGTCCTCGTAGCGCGGATTAGCTAAAAAAGTGATGGCGCCAGCCGTAGCTGACTCAATTTTTCCAGGCCGATGGACGCTGACGCTAGGGTCACCTTCGATCGTGGCCTGGAGGATAGTTGCCAAATCTTGGGCCGTAAATTGCATGCCGCTAAGGTAGGGGGAATTGGGCAGTTGACCCAAGACAATACCAAAATACTTAGCTTTGCGCTAAGCAAAACCCCTCCCCATGAGTGATTTCCGTTTCCACAGAGGTGAACGCCTCAAAAGCCGCAAGGAGATAGAGCGACTCTTCGGTGGCGGAGGACAATCGCTGGGGCAGTATCCGCTGCGCTTGGTGTGGCGGCCCGTACTGGAACGGCGCAGTCCCTACCCTATTCAAGTGACGATGTCGGTATCGAAAAAGCGGTTTAAAAAAGCAGTGGATCGCAATCGCGTCAAGCGTCTCATGCGCGAAGCGTATCGTCTACACAAGCCAGACCTCTACGCTCAGCTTCCCGAGTCGTCCGAACAACTGGCCTGGATGATCATTTTTATTGGTAAAGAAAAAGAATTACCCACTTACCGCAAAATTGACAAGGCGATGCGTAAATTACTGCAAAAATTCCTCCGCCGGCTGCACGATACCAACGCTACGCAGCTATAGACGCTCTTTGCAGAAACATTCAAACTCATGAAACTTACGCCCTACTTCTTGCTCGTTTTGCTCGGCTGCTTGGCGCAAACTGTTCAGGCCCAACGAATGCTGCTACTGGAAAAAACCAATAGTGCCAAAACTCATAAAATTTACGAAGGTAGTCTCCTCCGCTACCAAGTAGTGGACGACAAAACGTGGTACGAAGGAGAAATTATGGAGTTGCGAGAGGATATTCAAGCTATCATTTTTCCAGATCGAATCGTTTCACTCGATAAAATCACTCGGCTCCGCAGCCGTCGTAGGTGGCCCTACATCGTGGGTTTGCCACTTATCACTTTTGGTACTTCGTGGTCGGGTTACGCCCTCATCGGCTACGCAGTCGATGGTGACCCAGAGACCAAATACGGCAGGGGAGACGCCATAGTAACCGCCGTATCCGTTGGCGCTGGCCTGTTGGCCATAACTGCCTTTGGTAACCGAAAAATACGGGTTGGTGCGGAGCAGAAACGGCGGCTACGAGTGGTAGATGTGAGTTTTTGATCTTATCTACAACGGCCATTCGTCCGAATAGCCCGCTTTCCACTGCCCGGTCGCTAGTTCCGTATCCGTCGCTAAGCAAGCGTCAAGATCGGCGCGCATCTTGGTTTCGTCCATATCTTGGCCAATGAAGACAATTTCGTTTTTACGATCACCGAAATCGGCACTCCAACCTTCCTCAATTTGCTTTTTGTTTTCAACGAATGCCATGTACTGCGTGCGTTGGTCATACGGCATGCTACTCCACCAGACGCCAGCGTTGTCCGCCCGTAGTGAGCCACCGGCTTGTCCCCAAATGAGGGCATTAGCGGGGCGCGAAGCCAACCAAAACAAGCCTTTACTGCGAATGACCGTACCTGGAAAATCACGCTGCACGTAGCGCCAGAAGCGGTCCGGATCGAAGGGTTTTTTGCTGCGGTAGACGAAAGAGCTAATGCCGTACTCTTCGGTTTCGGGGGTGTGCTCCTCTTTTTCAAGTTCTGCTTGCCAACCTGCGCTTTGTTCTGCCTCGTTGAAGTTGAACAGGCCCGTATTGAGAATTTCTTTCGGCGCTACTTTGCTAAAGGAAGATTCAAGGATACGCGCGCCGGGGTTCAATTTACTAATGGCCGCTTTGAGCACTCCGAGATGGTCCTTGGACACCAAATCGGTCTTATTCAGGATGATGACGTTGGCAAACTCAATCTGGTCCGTTAGTAGGTTGACGATCGTACGGTAGTCGCCTTCGATGTTGGTCATATCCCGGTCCATCAGGGTCTCCGGGCTACAAAAATCATTGAAAAAATTATACGCATCCAACACCGTCACCATCGTGTCGACGTAGCTGAAGCGGGAGAGGTCAATATCGTTTTCCTCGTCCACAAAAGAGAAGGTTTGTGCCACAGGGATGGGTTCGCTGATGCCCGTACTTTCGATGAGAAGATAATCGAAGCGTTTTTCTTTAGCCAAGCGTTCTACTTCGATCATCAAGTCCTCGCGCAGGGTGCAGCAGATGCAGCCGTTGCTCATCTCTACCAATTTTTCTTCCGTCCGCGAGAGGGTGTTCTCACTTTTGACCAGTTCAGCGTCTACGTTCACCTCACTCATATCGTTGACGATGACGGCGACTTTGAGACCTTCTTTGTTGTGCAAGATGTGGTTGAGGAGCGTTGTTTTTCCAGCGCCAAGAAAACCACTAAGAACGGTGACTGGGAGTTTCTGGTTCATGACAATTGACTTGTTCAAGTTAAAAAGCTTGTACTATTGGTTGACTCTGCTTACGCAATTCGCACGCAAAATGTTTATCTAAACAGTGCAAACACGTTGTAAGATTAAAGGGGTGACTTTTCGTTTGTGTGAAATAAATGGAACCCGAGGGTTAAATGTGCTTGCTGATTTTTTCCTAGTTCTCTACCCATGAGAGAACTATTATTGTTAAACGCTACCGATTGTCACGAAGTACCATTCTTATCCTGAAGATACTCTTAGACAATCGGTAGGGCTGTGTGTGTGTGTGTGTGTGTGATGACAGGTTGCTTTTTACTAAGCAATACCTGGATTATACGGGAACGAAGAGTGGTGCAGATCAATCTTCAGTGCTCCGTCCACTAGTTGATAACCGAAGGTGTATTCTACCTTTGCTTCGTTGCCATCCAGGTCGGTGAAGAAGTA
>JBCDIR010000151.1:0-6430 GCA_038748735.1 Bacteroidota bacterium
CCCAAATCATAATCCCATGATCTATTCGATCTACTTTCGGGCCAATTAGCCAATCTCAATCAAGCGAGCAGGCTGTGGCTTGGCCTCTTCTTTTTTCGGAAGTACTACCGTCAAGATACCATTGGTGTAGGTAGCGGAGATGTCGGCATCGTTGGCGGCTTCGGGTAAGGTGAAGCGACGCGTGAAGTTGCCGTAGTGGAACTCACGACGCGTGTAGCCTTCGTGCTTGGTCTCGGCATCCTCTTGGCGCTCAACGCTGATTGTCAAAATGCCATCGTCTACTTTGACCTCAAAGTCGCCTTTCTCAAAACCTGGAGCAGCTACGGCTAAGGTGAAATCATCGTCCGTTTCCTGCACGTTGACAGCGGGACGGTTCGTCCGAAAGTGAGTTTTTTGGGGTGCCGTAGGAAAAAATTCGTCAAAGAAACGATTGGCTACGGCTGGATTGAATCTTACTAAACCCATGATTGTTATTATTTTAGTTTTTTGGAAAAATCAATTTGTAATACGCCTATCTACTTGCAAAGCCTGTGCCAGCAGAAAAAGTAGCGACAAAACGACTATTTTAATGTCAAAAAGTCAGCAAGCAGATGGTTTTTAATGACATTTTGTCAAAATCAATTTATACCAACGCTCAATCACTGTCACGATTGGAGCTATGAATAAGTCTCTTTCAAAAAACGATACTTCGGAAGAGGCATTTGCCAGCTATGGTTCTTTGGATTCACTAATTCAACGGCGCATTTACAGAAACGGAAAAATTATTGACTAAACCTTCCCAACTGCTCACCGTTAGGCAAGGGCAAACTCCCATTCCTTACCTTTGCCATTCATGCCAACCACACCATTGACACCAGCCGAGATACAAGCCGAACTCTTGCTGCTGCAAGAACTCCTCGCCATCGAAAAAGCGGCTGATTTGGAGTACCACCGGCAGAAAATTCAGCGCTTACCGCTGAATAAGCGCGTTAAGGAAGGCTACGCTTGGTATCCGGTGACGATAGTCAAAAAGGGCTTCACCATCGGTAGCCGTGCTTACGTGATCGTGGAGCGCCCGGAACCGCACCCACCGGACCAGTTTCGGGCGGGAAAGACGGTGAGTTTGTTTACCCAACAACCCAACGCCCACAAACCCGAACGCACGGGCATCATCCAGTACGCCGACCGCGCCAAGATGAAAATTGTCCTCAATAATGACGAGCTACCCGACTGGCTCGGCATGGGTATGATCGGCGTGGACTTGTTGTTTGACGAACGGACGTACTTGGTGATGGAAAAAGCCCTCACCAAAGTGATGAGCGCAAGCAAAGACCGCCTAGCGGAGCTGCGCGACATTATCCTGGGGCGCTTCCCCGCTCAATTCCGGGGCGTAGCTGACTGGATCACGGGCGAACGCCTGAACGATTCGCAAAACGAAGCCCTACGCGGTGTGGTTGGTTCTTTCGACGTCACCGTCGTGCATGGCCCACCCGGTACGGGCAAGACGACCACCCTAGTAGAGGTGGTCCGGCAACTGACCCAAACAGAAAATACGGTCCTGGTCTGCGCACCGAGTAACGCCGCTGCCGATTTGCTCACCGAACGCCTCGCCGACAAGCATCTGCAAGTCCTCCGCATCGGCAACATCAGCCGCATTGACGAGGAGGTCCTCCGCCACACGCTCGACTACCAAATGACGCACCATCCCGATGCCAAAACGATCAAGAAACTAAAAATTGAAGCGGCTGAGTTACGGCGCAAAGCCAAGAAATTCAAACGCAAATTTGACGGCGATGCCCGCCGCAACCGGGGGCAACTCTTCAAGGAAGCGGGCCAAGTCAGCAGTTGGGCCAACCAGCTTGAACAGCGCCTGCTGGATCAACTCATTGCCAGTGCGCAAGTCATTACTTGTACGCTCATCGGCGCGGCGAACCCCGTACTGGAAAAACGCCAATTCCGTACCGTCATCATCGACGAGGCGGCCCAGGCCCTAGAACCTGCGACTTGGGTACCCATCACCAAGGCCAGCCGCGTGGTCTTCGCGGGGGATCCTTTCCAGTTGCCACCGACGATCAAAAGCCACAAGGCGCGTCGCCGCGGCCTCGAAGTGACGCTCATCGAAAAAGCCCTCCAACGCCAGCCGGAGACCTACCTCCTGCGCACGCAGTACCGGATGCACGAGAAGATCATGGGCTTTTCCAATCAGCAATTTTACGACGGTCGCCTGGAAGCTGCCGAGGGCGTGGGCCAGCATACGCTACCCTATGACAAAGAAGGTCCGCTGGTTTTCGTAGACACCGCTGGTGCGGGCTACGACGAGCAAATTCAGCCCGCCTACCAGAGCCGCTACAACGACGGCGAGTTTCAAATACTCTGCGAGCATCTCTACGCACTCCTGGAGCACTGCTACGCCAACGCCGTACTGCCGCTCCCGTCCATTGCCATCATTTCGCCCTACCGGGAACAGGTGATGCGCATGAAAAAAGCCATTCCAAACGACCCGCAACTCGCCGACGTTCCCATCACCGTCAACACCATCGACGGCTTTCAGGGGCAGGAACGAGACGTGGTCTACATTAGCCTCGTACGCTCCAACGGCAAGTGTGAAATCGGCTTCCTACAGGATTACCGCCGTATGAACGTGGCCATGACGCGGGCGCGCAAAAAATTGGTTGTGGTCGGGGACAGCGCCACGATTGGGCAGGATAAATTTTACGGTAAGTTCCTCGAATACGTAGAACAAAACGGTAATTATCGGACGGCGTGGGAGTTTATGGCGGGTTGAGGGATAGGGACTAATCATTCAGCATTTTCAGGGTCACCGCTTGTCGGTCTTGCGAGAGGGTCACGAGGCTTTTCTGAAACTGAGGCCGACCCAGCCCGGTCATATTATAAGCCGCAATGGGTTCCTTCGGAATACCTACAAAATTAGTATCCATTTCACCATTATTGTTCTCGTCTTGGTGTACCGATATGGCGTATTTTCCGTAAGGGATAGCCTCAAAAACGTACTGGGTGCTGCTGCCAAAATTTTCTACTTTTCCCCGGTATTTAGCATTAGCCGGTTCTTGCGGAAAGCCAGCTGGGGTATCGTACAGCATGATGTGCAGCGTTCCTTGTCCAGCGTTGTCAATGTCCGTAATATGGACGGTCAAAGTAGTGGTAGTCTCATCAGTCGGCATTTGCCAAACGGCAAAAATGGTCAGGAAAAAGAGGTATTTCATAAACGATTTTTTAGGATTTAGTAATCAGAAAGCGGATTATTGCACCAGCCCACCCGTTAAGCGTAAGATTTCTACTTCGCTCAGGTAGAGGCCGACCTGTCGTAAGCTGATACTGATTTTAGCGGCATTGAGGTTGTTCTGTGCCGTACGCACGGCGTCACTATCCACTAGTCCCAGTTGGTAATCATCGACCGTTTTCTCGTAGGTTAACTCAAATAGGGGTAGGTTATTCCGCTCCGTACGGAGCTGTAGGACATTGTTGTTGTACTGCTGCAACATTTTAGTCAACAACGTAACCAGTTCGCGTTGTACGGCCGTGGCATCGTGTTGGCGCTGCTCTAGGCGTATCCGGGTATTTTGCTGTTCAATGCTGCGGCGCCCGCCATCGAATAGATTATAATTGACCCGAATCCCCATTTCTCCCCCCACCGTGCGGTTTTCTTGTAAGAAATTAGAGTTGTCGGTCGTGTTCAGATAATTCGCCTGTACATAACTGGCCACGGTAGGCCGACTACTCAAGGCAGTGGCGCGAATGCTATTTTCCGCTTGTCGGACCCGGTGACGGGCCTGCGCGAGGGTTTTGTTGTTGTTCACCAAAATAGTACGCAAGCTGTCTAGTGACAACGTCCTCGGAGCGGGAGACACAACCGATACCAAACGAAACACGGCGTCAGGGTCTCGTCCGAGCAACAGGTTAAGATCGGCCTTACTTTGGTCGAGTTGGAGCAACGTCTGCTGATAGGCGATACTGTCTTTACTCAAATCTACCTGGGCACGTAACAAACCTAGCTGATTACCCGTGCCGAAAGCTTGATTACTTTGAGCCTTGCGCAATCGTTGGGTAGTGAGTTCGATATTACCCTGATCGAGGGTCAGTTGTTCCTGCAATTGGGTAATGGATAGGTAGGTACGCGTCACACGCGCTACGATCTCCTCCTGTGTGGCGATCATCCGGAGTGCGTTGGCTTCGTCAACGAGCCGCAGGGATTCCAGAACATTTTTACTCCGTCCACCATCGTATACCAGCCAATTGGCTACTGGCCCGACGGATACGCCGTGTTTGGTACCGTTGAGTTCTAGCGGTGGCGCTTGCTCTTCACCGCCCGTTAGGTTGGCTGTTTGCGCGCTTGCGTCCGTCAAACCCAGGTAGGCACTTCCCGCCAAGTCAATCGTAGGACGCTTACCCGTCAGAGCGGGGTCAGCACTATTGCGGCTAACTTGCTGATCGTAGGTCAGAGACTTGAGCTCGTCATTCTGAAGTAGGGCCAGCTCTACGGCCGTTGGCAGCGATAGGAGCTCCCCCCGCGTTGCTTGGGCGGAGAGCGTCGAGGAGAGTACGCAAAAAGCAAGTATCACCAAGGTAGTGGGAATTCGATTCTTTAGGTTGCGCACGGCGGGTTCCACCATTTCCGCAGTGGGCCAATTCGCCTTACGGTGACGTAGCCGATACGCCGCCCGACGCACAAAATTGGCAAGCATCAAAAATGTAGGGAGCAACAGCAGAATAGTGAATAGTCCGAAGCCCATGCCGTAGGCTATCGCAATAGCAGGACCCTTCAAGAATTGTGCGCCCATGCTTTTGCTCACCACTAGTGGGGCTAAGCCTGCAACGGTGGTGACCGACGTCAACAAAATAGGTCGAAAACGGGTACGGGCGGCCTCTTTGACGGCGTATGCAAACGATTTTCCTTCTTCCAGCAATTGATTGTAAGTGGAAATGAAGACCAGCGAATCATTCGTGAATACCCCAATTAGTGCGATGGTACCGACGATAGAAAAAATGTTCAGTGCCACACCGTGTATCCAGTGCCCCAAGATGACTCCGATGAGTGCAAAAGGATACAAGCCAAACACCAGGAGTGCCTGACTGAAGCTATTGAAATTAAGCACCACTAAACCAAAGATCAGCAGCAAAACAATGGGGCCTACTTGCGCCATCTTATCGGTGATCTTGAAACTCTGCCGGTTTTGTCCTTCTACGGAATAGCTTACCTCGGGGTAGCGTTTTATGATGTCGGCGATGTATTTGCTTTCGATATCTGCGATGACCACGGGGGCGGCTACGGTCAAGTCGGTCACGTTGGCATCTACGGTTATTTCGCGTTGGCCTTCAATGTGATTAATGGATAACACACTGGTGCCGTATTCAATATCGGCCACTTCGCCCAGGGGATAGCTACCGCCGCTGGGGCTCGTGATACGCATACTGCGCAATTGCGTTTCATTCTGCCGATTTTCCTTGGGGTAGCGTAGCCAAATTTCCACTTCGTCTTCTCCGCGTTGTAAGCTTTGTGCCTGCAGGCCGAAGTAAGCCGCCCGTACTTGGTTCATGACGGTGGCCAAGTCCAGCCCCAGATTGGTGGCGTTAGGTTTGAGTTTCAGAATAGCCTCCTGTACGCCCGTCTGATCGTTATCCGCGACGTCTTTAATGTCGGGGACCGTTTGCATCGCCGCTTTGAGTTCGTCCCTGGCGGCGCGCAGTTGTTCCAAATTGCGGCTTTTTAGCGAGAAAGCTACGGGTTTGCCAAACAGGGCCGTGGAAGCGCCTAAGCCGTACACTAGACTTTCGGCCTCGGGGATGGGCGGTGCGTCTTTGCGAATTTCATTGGTGAGGTTGAAACTAGACTGGTCTCGTTCTTCGCCACTCATAAAAGTGACGCGCAGTTTACCTTCGTTGGCCTTAGGGCCAGTTATCAATTCCACCAGCCGAATGTATTCTTTACCCTCTGGAAGGTCAGCAGAGATTCGCTCGTTGGCTTCGTAAGCAGCCGCTTGAATGAGCTGTAACTTCTCTAGCGTCACCGTCTCTGGCGTGCCCGCCGGCATACGCAGTTCAATAAAAACAGCATCATCGTCCAGCACCGGGAAAAACGTAAAACCGACCAAGCCGGACCCCACTAGCGCGAAAGTGCCTCCCAGCAAACCGATAAACCCTAGCAAACTGCCTACGTTGAGCCAGGGGCGGTTGCTGAAAGCAGCGACGGCTGGACGATAGATATGGTCTCGTATCCAGTCAATCGTATTGTTGAACCATTGCTCTATTTTGGAAGTCTTTACCTCGCCGTTGAGTGCTTTGCTGTGGGCCAAATGCGCGGGTAAAAAGAAGAAACTCTCAATGATAGCAAAGAAGAGTACCGCTACGACGACAAAGCCCATCTCGCCGAAAAATTCTCCCGCTTCCGTTGGCAAGAAAAAGAACAACGAAAAACCCACAACGGTGGTCGAAA